>CAVHAH010000029.1:0-7625 GCA_963633785.1 bacterium | reverse complement strand
TTACTTCTTCGGTCAGACGCCTGAGATTGCCTTGATCAATCCGGACAATCTGTATATTCTGCTCAATCATCTGAAATGTGCGGCGTATGAACTGCCCTTCGTGGAAGGAGAATTGTTCGGAGATTTGCCCGAAACGGGTGAATTGCTGAATTATCTGGTGGAGCAGTCCATTTTGCGCATTGTAGGCGGACGGTATTATTGGATGGCGGAAGAATTTCCGCAGGTGGGCATCAATTTGCGCTCGGCATCGGATCAGAATTTTGTGATTATCGACATTACCGATCCGAAAAAACACCGTGTAATCGGAGAAATGGACCGATTCACGGTTCCGATGCTTTTGCATAAGCATGCGATTTATATGCATGAAGGCACGCAGTATCAGGTGGAGGAACTGGATTTTGACGGCAAGAAGGGCTATGTGAAGCGTGTGAATGTCGGCTATTATACCGATGCCGATTTGACCACAAGCCTGAAGGTACTGGATGAATTCGAATCCTGCTCGGACGGAATCATGGCGCGCGCCCGCGGCGAAGTGCTGGTTAGCTCGATTGTCACGCTGTTCAAAAAAATCCGCTTCGATACGCATGAAAATCTCGGCTGGGGGCCTGTGACATTGCCCGAACTGGAAATGCAGACCACCGCCTGCTGGTGGATGCTTCCCCGAGAACTTGAAAAAGAATTCGAACATGAAGAACTGAAAAACGCAATGGTCGGGCTTGCACATCTTCTGCACAATATCGCTCCCGTATATCTGATGTGTGCGGTGCAGGATGTGAATGTGACGTATCATGTGAAGGATCCGTTCACGAACAAACCCACGATTTATCTCTATGATTCGATTCCCGGAGGAATCGGCTTGTCGGATCGCATTTTCGAAATGCAGGGCGAATTGCTTTCGCAGGCGCGCGAAATGCTGAGGAGCTGTCCGTGTGCGGGAGGATGCCCGAGCTGTGTCGGCGTTGATGCGGCAATGGGCGCCAAGCAAACACTTCTGAAGATTCTGAATCGGCTTCTGGATAAGCAAGAAGTGTAAATTATTACACGATTCGGTTAAATTATTCGTTGAAATGCGATTTTTACAAAGATGTGTGCTATACTAAAATCGGTGCAGAAGAACGCTTATCGAAGCGCGATTGGCTTTTTATGTCCGCTTGTGAAATCGGCGGCGTAAACAAAAATAAATTATCAAAATTAAGATTCAAACGCATTCGGATTCTTCGTCGGGCGATGCGCCGACGGGATTGTCAATGCTGCTTGATCGAACAACGAAGGAGGCAGCGCTATTGAGCAAACACAACAAAGAGCCGAAGCTCAAGATTATACCGCTGGGCGGTTTGGGCGAAATCGGCAAGAACATGACGGTATACGAATATCAAAACGACTTGATTGTGGTGGACGTCGGCTCGGTTTTCCCGCGTGAGGATATGCCGGGCGTTGATTTGGTGATTCCCGACACGAGCTATCTGGAACACAATCAGGAGAAGCTGCGCGGCTATTTCATTACGCACGGACACGAGGACCATATCGGTGCGGTTCCGTACGTTCTGAAGAATCTGCCTGCGCCGATTTACGGAACCAAGCTGACGCTTGCACTGTGCGAAGCGAAGCTGAAGGAGCATCGCCTGAGCGGAAGCATTCCGATGAATGTGGTGGAACCCGGCGACAGAGTCAAGGCCGGCGTGTTCGAGGTTGAATTCATTCATGTGAATCACTCCATCCCCGGTGCCTGCGCATTGGCAATTCATACCCCGGTGGGCGTGATTGTGCACACGGGCGACTTCAAAGTGGATTTCACTCCGCAGGACGGAGAACGGCTCGATTTCGGACGTTTTGCCGCACTGGGTAACGAAGGTGTGCTCGCATTGCTTGCGGATTCGACGAATGTGGAGCGCGCGGGCTACACGATTTCGGAAAAGAAAGTGGCGGAAACGTTCAACGGCCTGTTTGCAAAGGCAACGGGGCGCGTGATTATCGCCATGTTTGCTTCGAATGTATCGCGCATTCAGTCGGTGGTGGATTCATCGGTGCGGTACGGACGCAAGGTCTGCCTGGTCGGACGCAGTATGGTCAACGTTGCCAAGGTTGCAATGCAGCTGGGATATCTGAATATTCCCGAGGGCAAACTGATTACGGCGGACGATCTCGACAGCTATCAGGACAATGAAATCACCGTTGTAACCACGGGCAGCCAGGGCGAGCCGATGTCGGGCCTTTCGAGAATGGCGTTTGCCGAGCATCGCAAGCTCGAAATTCGCGAATCGGATATGGTGATTATTTCCGCAACGCCGATTCCCGGAAACGAGAAGTCGGTTTCGCGCGTAATCAATCAGCTGTTCAGAATCGGCGCAAGCGTGATTTACGAATCGCTTGCGGAGGTGCATACCTCGGGCCATGCCCGCCAGGAGGAATTGAAGCTGATGCATTCGCTCGTTCGCCCGAAATTCTTCATTCCGGTGCACGGTGAATATCGGCATTTGTATCACCATGCAACGCTTGCACGCAGTTTGGGAATGCCGTATGACAATGTGCTGATTCCCGAAATCGGCGATGTGATTGAGCTGGATTCGAACAGCATCGACGTTACCGGCGTTGTGCCCAACGGCTCGGTATTGATTGACGGACTCGGCATCGGCGATGTCGGCTCGGTGGTATTGCGGGATCGCAAGCACCTGTCCGAAGACGGATTGCTGATTGTTGTGATGGGCGTGGATCATGAACTGGGCAGCGTGGTTTCGGGCCCCGATGTCATCAGCCGCGGCTTTGTGTATATGCGCCAGGCAGATGAATTGCTCGACGGCGCAAGAGAAGCGGCACGGCGTGCCATTGATGCGTTCGGACCGATTGATTCAAGCGATTGGAACCACGTGAAAAACGATGTTCGTGAATCCGTACAGCGCTATATTTACGATACCATCAAGCGCAATCCGATGATTTTGCCGATTATCGTTGAAATTTAAGGGTGCGTTGAATGAATCCGAAGATTCCCGAAGGAGAAACGATGAATCCCTACGATCTTGCCAACGAGCTTGCGAATGCGCTTCGCGAGAGTGCGGAATACAAGGAATATGCCGGATTGCGCAAAATCGCCTATGGAAACGATGCCAACCGTGCGCTGCTGGAGGAATATAAGCGGCTGCAGTTTCGGGTGCAGACCCGTATGGCTTCCGGCGAACAGGCGGAGGAAACGGATATGCAGCGCATGAATCAGATTGGCGTACTGCTGCAGTTCGACCCGGATGTGAGTGAATATCTGCTGGCGGAATTCAAATTTCAGCGAATGCTTTCGGACATTTTCAAAATTCTCGGTTCCGTTGCCGGAATTGATTTGGATATGTTGACGCAATAGCGGAAATTGAGGAGGCTTTCATGAGTCCGAAAAGAAGACGTGTGAAAAAGAAACCGGAACGAAAGGCGTATATCACCCAGCGTTACAATACGCAAACGCTGCATGAAGAACGTGAATACGGTTTGTTCTGGTATTCGTGGCTCTGGCGGTTGCTGAGACCTGTATTGATTTTTCTGTGCAGTGTGTTGATTGTAATCGGCATTGTTACCAAGGGCTATAACATGGTCTACGACAGATTTCTTGCGCCCGTGAATTCGATGGATGCGAGTCTGGTGGATTTTGAAATCGAGAGCGGAAGCACGGTTTCGGGTATCGGCAGTCAGCTTGAAAAGGCGAATCTGCTGCGCAGTAAAACGGTATTCAAATATCTCGTTCAGTTTAAGGGGCTCACCAACTCCCTCAGCTACGGAACCTATCGCCTTTCTCCGAGCATGAGCGTGGATGAAATCATTACGGAGCTGACCAACGGAAGTCAGACCAACGAACGTGTGATTACCATTATTCCGGGCTGGACGTGTGAAGACATTGCGGATTATCTTTTCGGCATCGGAGCGATTGACGACCGTGAGGAATTCCTGACACTGCTGAACGATGTGGATCGGTTTGTCGGTTCATCGTACGGTCTGCGCGCGGCCCATGATTCCGGAGGATTGGAAAACCGCAAGTATGCGCTTGAAGGTTATCTGGCGGCGGATACGTATCGGATATTCCTGTCCGCAACGCCCGAAAGCATCATCAACACCCTGCTTTCTCAGGATAATGAGCTGATTGACGAGGTGTTCTATGCGGACAACCGTGAATACTACACGGATGCGGACGGAACGGTGCATGAAGTTGAACAGTATGAAACCACATTGAGCATGGATCAGTCGATTATTTTGGCATCCATGATTGAGAAGGAAGCGACGAGCGAAGCGGATATGGCGCGCGTTTCGGCGGTATTCCACAACCGCTTGAAACTGGGAATGAAGCTGGAAAGCGATCCTACGGCGACCTATCTGACGGGAAGTGACAAGCTCGTTCTTTCCGAAAGCGAAATCGGTTCGGCGAATGCGTATAATACCTATTATATCAACGGATTGCCTGCAGGCCCGATTTGTACGCCGTCCAAGGCGGCGCTGAATGCGGCGTTGAATCCCGATTTAACGTACATTTCGGAGAATTATCTTTACTTCTGCGCCACCGAACCCGGTTCGGGCGTACTTGCCTTTGCCAAGACGAAGGAGGAACACGATGCGAACGTGGCGCAGTATCGCCCGTTGTGGGAAGCCTACGATCGCCGTCAAAGCACAGCGCAATAATTACAATACAGGGCACGATTCAACTGCGTGTCCTGTATTTCTTTTGCGATGATTTATTTGACAGAACCTCTAAAAGAAGCTATACTTATATTCGGGAGAGTTCGCCCGAATTTCTCCGATTACAGGTTTGATACATTTGAACAGAGACCGTTTTCCGAAATCGGGAGAAAGAAAATGAAGAAAGCGAAGATATCGAAAAAGAGAAGAAAAAGCGCATGCCGACGCAGGCGAATCATATTCGGAATCATTTTTCTTTTGCTTATCGCACTCGGCATTTGGATTTATTCGGACAATCACAGCGTTGATGTAAGCCGTATATCCGTGAAGGGTGCTCCGAGCGGATTTGACGGATATAAAATTGCGCAGATTTCAGACCTGCACAATGCCGAATTCGGCACGGATAATTCCGAACTCGTGAATATTCTCAAGCAGGAATCGCCGAACATAATCGTATTCACGGGCGATTTGCTGGATGCGCGACATACGGATTACGATGTTGCGGAGAATTTCCTGCGTCAATGCACGGAGATTGCCGATTGCTATTTTGTTACCGGCAATCATGAGGCAAAGCTGGGCGACGGGTATAAATCCTTTGAAGGAAAAATGATTGCGCTGGGCGTAACGGTTTTGAGAAACGGAAGCGTTCGCATACGCAGCGGCATTGATGCCATTCGCTTAATCGGCGTGGAAGATCCGTCGTTTATCGATGCAAAGAGTGTGGACGATAGTCTGAATGCGACATTGGAAACGCTCACGGCAGACGACTACACGATTTTGCTCGCGCACAGACCCGAAAAAATCGAACAGTATGCGGAGTGGAATATTCAGCTGGTGCTGTCGGGACATGCACACGGCGGGCAAGTGCGCCTTCCGTGGATTGGCGGCCTGTATGCGCCGGGACAGGGATTTCTGCCGAAATACACATCGGGCTTGTATACGGTGAACGAAACGCAGATGATTGTCAGCCGTGGATTGGGCAACAGCGCATTTCCGTTTCGCATCAATAACAGACCCGAAGTTGTGATTGTCACATTGGAAAAGTAATCACATTCATGCGGAGCAACCGCAAGTCCATCGGAGGCGTAAAATATGCACTGGGATATCGGTATTGATTTGGGAACGCAAAGCGTGCGTATGGCAGATATGAAGCAAGGCCCGTTTCGTGAATGTGCGGCGGCGCTTGCTTTTCGTGAAGGGCGAGATACGCCGATTTACGGCGGAGATGCGGCGGAAAATCTGGAGGGGCGAGTGTGCGAGGGAATTGAAATTCAGCGGCCGTTGAAGGACGGCGTTCTGGAAAACAATTTCACTGCCGACAGAATGTTTCACTGGATTTACCGACAGGCCGACGTGCTTTCACGCAAACGCCGATTCGGCATGCTCCTGACCTGCGCACCGTTTGCAAGACCTGTTTTGCGCGATGCGATGCTCTCTGCGGCGATTGATGCGGGTGCGGACACCGTTTCGCTGGTGCGGGGCGATTATGTATCGGCAATCGGAGCGGGGCTTGATTTGGATGCGCCCGAGGCGAAACTGCTGGTGGATGTCGGAGCGGGCAAGATTTCGGCGACGCTTTTCACATTCGGACGTGTGGCGGCGTACGGTTATTTGCCTTACGGCATGAATCGCATCGATGAACGTCTGCTTCGAAGCATTCGCTTGAATTACGGCTACCGCATCGGAAAATCCAGTGCCAAGGAAATTAAGCATACGCTGGGCACGGCGCTGCCGAGTATGGCGGCGTCGGACGTGATGATGCACATGACGGGATTCAGCATTGCCGAACGTATTCCGAAGGTGTTTGACGTTGAAACGAAGCTGGTTCTGGAAACCTGCGAGGATGTGGTGCGTGAAACAATCGGCATGATTGCGAATGTGATTGACAATGCTCCCGAGGAACTGAGCGCAGATCTTACGGATGCGGGAATGGTGCTGACGGGTGCAGGCGCCGAATTAACGGGGTTGGATACACGCCTCGGCACGGCGCTGAGTGTGCCTTGCCGCGTGGCGGATGCGCCCGATAAATGTGCAATTCGGGGCGTATATCAGATGATGCTGAATCCCGAAAAATATCCGCAGGCTATTTTGGATACGCGTGCAGGTACGAACTGGAGATGATTCAATGTTGCGAACGGTCAAGGCCGGCCGACAGAGGCTTGAATATAATTTGATTCAAACATCACGGAAGAATATTCAAATCAAGGCGCTTCCCGGCGGCGAAACGCGCGTTTATGCACCGATGTGGATGCATTTGCGGGATATCGATGCCGCTGTGCGCAATGAAATGGACACCATTTTGAAAATGCATGCGGCTGTAGAACGCAGGGTGAGTGACAAGAAAGCCGAACATCCTATGAATGAGGGAAGCACGGTCACGGTGGAGGGAACGCCGAGGACGCTTCACCTGATTAAAGGCGAATGCGTGAATATGCGGCTGGACGAAGAAACAATTGCGCTGACATTGCCCGATCCCGAAAACGAAACACAGGTGCGAAACGCTCTGATGGAAGAACTGTGCAAGCTGGCGCTTGAAAGAATTCGCGAGCGGGTGACTTTGTTTGCGCCGAAAATCAGCACGGACTTCGGGCGTGTGACCATTCGTGATCAAAAAACGCGGTGGGGGAGCTGCTCGAGCAAACACAATCTGAATTTCAACTGGAAACTGATTCAGGCGCCGAAAGAGGCGTTGGATTATGTGGTGATTCACGAGCTTTGCCATCTGATTGAATTCAACCATTCCAAGCGCTTCTGGAAGCTGGTAGGGGAGCAGATGCCGGAATACGAAGCATGGAAAAAATGGCTGAAAGACCACGGAAATGAGCTGGGTCTATGATTTTGCGAATATTCATATAGAAAAAAGGTTCGGACGGATGCGAATGTTCGGGAAAATGGGCAGATACGAATATTTAATATAATGAATGTTCGCTTTTTTACAAATCGTGACTTGTTTTATAACCTGAAGCAATGTATCATTAGAA
>CAVHAH010000028.1:9869-15460 GCA_963633785.1 bacterium | reverse complement strand
GGCCTGCATTCACCAGGAAAAGATTACCTGCTTCCACGGCGTTCCGACCATGTTCGTGGCTCTGCTGGAGCATCCCGATTTCGAAAAGACGGATTTCTCGCATATGCGCACGGGCATTATGGCGGGTTCTCCCTGCCCCATCTCCAAGATGCGCGACGTGGTTGAGAAGATGCATATGAGCGAAATCACCATCGTTTACGGACAAACCGAATCGTCTCCGGGCTGCACCATGTCTTCCACGGATGATCCGCTGGAGGTTCGTGTGGGAACGGTCGGCCGTGCATTGCCTGAAATCGAATGCCGAATTGTCGACCCCGAAACGAATACGGAATTGCCCGACGGTGAAATCGGTGAATTCGTTGCGCGTGGCTACAATATCATGAAGGGCTATTACAAGATGCCCGAAGCAACCCGTGCCGCCATTGATGCGGACGGTTGGCTGCATACAGGCGATTTGGCCTGCCGCACGCCCGAAGGCAACTATCGAATCACCGGTCGCTTGAAGGATATGATTATCCGCGGTGGCGAGAACATCTACCCGAAGGAGATTGAGGAGTTCATCTACACCCATCCGAAGGTCTCCGATGTTCAGGTAATCGGCGTTCCCGATGAGAGCTACGGCGAAGAAATTCTGGCCTGCATCATCCTCAAGGAAGGCGAAGAGATGACCGTGGAAGAAATGAAAACGTACATCCGCGATCACATGGCACGTCACAAGGTACCGCGCTATATTGAATTCGTATCCGCTTTCCCGATGAATGCCGCGGGTAAGATTCTCAAATACAAAATGCGCGAAGAAGCCATCGAGCGCCTCAAGCTGCAAAAGGCCGCAGGCATCGAAACCGCATAAAGTCAATCTGAAAACGGAAATTCGGGAATCGAAAATCGCCCGAATTTCCGTTTTTCATTCACTTAAAGAGAGATTGCCGAATGACGCTTCGACAATCTCTCTTTGTTGATTATGCTTCTACCGTGCAAACAATCAATCCTTCAAAGGCCGCATCGTTTTCGTTTCTTCCGCCCAAAAGGAAGGTGTGCTTTCCGGGATACGGCAGTACCTTTTTCATCGGTTCAAAATCAAATTCCGCACTCCAGCAGCCGTCTTCGCATTTGAGCGAACCGACTTTTGCCGCCGAAAACGCCTCAATCACATGCGTGTATTCAAGGCCGAATCGCAGCGTTTCCTCAATCGGAGCGGCATTCGATTTGAATTTCACCGTGACAGTCGCCTGTTCTGTTCCCAATTTCAATCCGCTTACTCGGAGAATTTCCACACGGTTGAATGATTTATCCGCAACTGCTTCGAGCTTTTCCAGCGCCGTCATCAGCAGCGCCTCATCCGCCGCTACCGCATCGCCGTTTTGAAGCACCGCTTCATTCTCCTTCAGCCCTTCTTCCAAAAGGCTGTCAAGCAAAGCGCCCATTTCCTTCACAACATCCGAATGCAGCATTTCCTGCTGTCCGCAAAGCCTGCGGAAACGGTCGAATACGCTTTCATTTGCGCAGGTTGCACCGATTTGGCATTCCAAATGCTGTGCCATACGGGTTTCACCGGAAACCGTGTCCCGCAAAACCGACGGCAGTCCCCGAAGCGGATGCAGCGGCAAATACGGCACCTGACACGGACGTCCGAACGCCGTGAATGCGCAAAGGTCTTTCGGCTCTTCTCCAAGCGCCCAAAGATTGCTTTCCAGCGTTGTTCCCGTGCAGATTCGCCGTGCCAACGCCGAATTGTGCGGCGAACGCCCCGGACCGAAGCGATCGATATCGTCCTCGGTGCCTTCATAATGGCAGCGCATCACCTGCGCCAGCATCTTCAAATCAACTTTCTCATCGGGATATACGCAAAAAGGCGTGCCCTCTTTTTCGAGATTCCAATTCCGTTTCAATACGATGCGCTGACCGTGCTTCTGACGGAACAGATTGCCGACGCTCTTCCACGTTTTTTCACCCTGATAGGCTGCCGCAAAGTCGAAATCGGAATCATCGCCCGTGTTCGAGGTGAACCAGCCCTTTTCTTTCGCATAGCTTACGATGTCTTTGGAATAAAACATCTCAGGGCAATCGTGCAACGTATGGAAGGTGTAATGATTGGGCATCACAACCACCGCATTGTCGGGAACACGCGCGCCCACATAATGCTTTCCGCGAACGAGCTGAAACATGAACGCTTCATCCTTATCCGCAATGGTATACGCGCGTCCGGACGGTGCATAGCCGTAGGTGTCAATCAAATTCATCAAAACGGCCGCACCTTCTCTGGCGCTGTGCGCTCTTTCCGCCAATGCCCGACGCAAAACGTATCCGATGCCGCCGTCCGTTACAACGCTTGCATCCTGATCGTCTTCTTTCGACCATCCCATCGAATTCGAAGTAATCACAACGCCGCATTCATTGGCAAAGGCATCTGCGGAAGTGAGTCCGCCTTCATCGGAAACATACTCCGCCCAATAATATCCCAGCGTGTGCGGAACCTGTTCAATCTGTGCCAAACCTTTCTCCGCCGGAATCATCTCGCCCGGCTGATGGTCCTTGGCTTCAACAAAATGATGGCGGACAATCACATGACCCGGATCATCCTCGTTATGTGCCACCAGAACACGACCCGTTGCGGAAATCTGTTTGCCGACAATCACCGTCATGCAGTTCATTTCACGATCCTGTTGCATTGCACGTTCTCCTTACTTGATTTCCGGAAGTGCGACCTTATCAAACGCCACGGTGAAATCACGCAGATATTTTGCCATCGTATCCAGCATTTCCACGCCCCATTCACGAGTGGCCTTCGTGGGCGGATCGATGGACATGCCGTGGGCAAGCCAGCCGTTATCCGTGATAGAGCGAATCGGTCTGGGCACGGTGATTGCGCCGCCCTGGAAGGTTACATCCATCCAGCTCGTGCTGGGCAGTTCTTCGGACAGGTCGTTGCGGATGTTTTCGCCCTCCTGAAGATATTCTTCGTGAATCAGAGAAGGATCAACGCCCATGATTGCCGCCGTTTCCTCTCCGCCGCCATGTCCGCCCTTCCATTCGGGACGAATCTGACCCGCAATCAGCCACCAGTTGACAAGCGCCAGAATTGCGCCCTTCTGATGCAGGTGATGACCGACTTCGGTAATGGACTTGCTGTTTCCGCCGTGACCGTTCAGAATGATGAAATGACGGAAACCGTAATCGTACAGCTGATCGCAAATGCGCTCCAAAAGCGCCCGCAGGCCTTCAACGCCCAGCGAAATCGTTCCGGGGAAACCTACGATATCCGCAGTGGCGCCGTAATTCACCGTCGGTGCAATCACGGTATCCGACATTTCGGAATACAGTTCGGCAATGCGATGCGGAATCAACGTATCCGTGCCCAAAGGCATGTGTTTTCCGTGGTTTTCAATCGAGCCGACCGGAATCACCACTGTGTCCCGCGTTTTCAAATAAGCCTCTACGTCCAGATAGTTCATTTTTTCAAGAAACATAACATCGGCCTCCTTCGCTTCTGTTCAATACATTCAACGTTTGGGCAACGGCGCACGGCGGAACGCTTCCATGAAATCGACAATGTAGTCGGCACACGCCGAAAGCATTTCCTGTCCCCACTCCACAGTGGCGTTTTTCGGATGATCGGGACCAATCCAGCCGTTTTCGGTAACGTCCATCGTCGGACGCATCAGCGGAATTTCAACGCCCTTGAATTTCACGGTCTTAAATCCCGTTGCGGGCATTTCATCGGAAACGGGTTTCAAATCCATATCTTCGATTTGGCTGAAATCCACCAGCTTCGGGTCGATTGCAAGCACGCCCGCCGTTTCTTCAGCGCCGCCGTGACCGCCCTTCCATGCGGGATTCAAATCCCACGCCATCAGCCACCAGTTCATCTCCGCCAGCATACAGCCCTGACGCTGTAAATCCAGCGCAACCTGATCGAGCACGGGAATATTGCCGCCATGACCGTTCAGAACCACGAAACGCTTCACGCCATGCGCGCGATAACCCTGCGTAATCTTCGTGAATATCTGATACAGCGTTTCATAGCCCAGCGAAACCGTTCCGGGAAAATCTGTCAGGCTTTCGCATACGCCGAACGGAATAATCGGTGCGATGGCCACATCAGTTTTCGGTTCAATCATTTCCAACAGTTTCTGCGGAATCAGCGTATCGGTGCCCAGCGGCAAGTGCTTGCCATGGCATTCGATAGAGCCGACCGACAACAGCAGAATGTCGTTCTTTTTGAAATATTCACCGGCCTGCGGCCAGGTCATATGCGCAAGCTGCATTTTGTTTTCCTCCGAATTCCGTTCAAAGTTTGATTCTTCTATACGCCTGAATAAAGTCAGCCGCCCAAACCGCCGCCGCTTCAAGCATCTCTCTTCCCCATTCGGGCGTCGCCTTTTCCAGCGGATCATTGCCCAGCCAGCCGTTCGGCGTGACGTCGCCGTCTAAACGGGGCACGGGAATATTCACGCCTTTATAGCCCACATCATCCCAGCCCGTTGCCGGTAATTCATTGGAAATGCCGTGCATCTGAACGGGTTCAAACGCACCGATATCCACATCTTCCGGATGAATGGCCATTATCGCCGCCGTTTCCTGTCCGCCTGCATGACCGCCGCGCCATGCGGGATTGATATCCCACACATACCGCCACCAATTAAGGCAGGCGAGCATGGCGCCTTTGCGATTCAATTCAAGCGCCGCACGTTCAATAGGACCCGCATTCGGACCATGACCGTTTAGCGCAATGAATCGGCGTGCCCCATAGGGCATAAGGCTTGAAAAGATTTTCAAAACCACTTCGTAGAGCAGTTGCGGTCCCAGAGAAATCGTTCCGGGAAATTCCGTCTGACTGTTGCACTGGCCGTAGCTCCAGGAAGGCAGAATCAGAACATCGCTATCAAGCTGTTCGATTCTGTTTGCAATGAATTCAGGCGCAAACATATCCGTTCCCAAAGGGAGATGCCTTCCGTGCTGTTCGGCCGTACCGATTGGGAGAATCACCACGGGGTCTTTCGCAAGCACTTCTTTTGCCTGCGGCCAGGTTAATTCCGCAAGGCGCATCGTTAATTCTCCATTCCGAGCGGATGATGGCATGCAACAAACCGCCCGGGCATGATTTCACGCAGCTCCGGTTTCTCCGTCTTGCAGCAGTCTGTGCAATACGGACAACGCGGATGGAATCGGCATCCCGAAGGCATATTGATCGGGCTGGGCGTTTCACCCTCGATAACATATTCGCGGGAACGCTTCAGCGGATTCATCACAGGCGCCGCCTTCGTGAGCACGGAAGTGTACGGATGGAAAGGATGCTCGAAGATTTCTTCCGTTTCTCCCAGTTCCATAACGCTTCCCAAATACATAACCGCCACGCGATGCGTGATATGGCGCACAACGCGCAAATCGTGGGAAATAAACAGAATCGTCAGTCCGAGCTGCTCCTGCAAATCTCCCAGAAGGTTGATAATCTGCGCCTGAATCGATACATCCAGCGCCGAAACGGGTTCATCGGCAATAATGAATTCGGGATTCAAAGCAATCGCTCGTGCAATGCCGACACGCTGCTGCTGTCCGCCTGAGAATTCGCCGGGATATCTGTGCGCATAGTC
>CAVHAH010000028.1:0-9859 GCA_963633785.1 bacterium | reverse complement strand
CCACCCGCGCATCCACCTGTTCATTCGGAACCACGTGATGATAGCGCAGCAATTCGCCGATAATCGAGCGCACCGACATGCGCGGATTCAGCGAAGAATACGGATCCTGAAAAATCATCTGCATCTTCGGACGCAAACTGCGCAGTGCTTTGTTGCTCATTTGGGCAATATTCGTTCCGTCCAGCAGAATTTCGCCGGAGGTCGGATTATACAAACGAATAATCGTGCGTGCAAGCGTGGATTTACCACAGCCGGATTCGCCGACCAGTCCTAAGCATTCACCCTTGTAAATGTCCAAAGAAACGTGGTCCACCGCTTTTACATATTTCTGCGGGCGGCGAAGAATGCTGTCTGCGACCGTTCGTTTCATCGGAAACCATTCGCAAAGGTCCTTCACCTCAATAAGTTTGGGTACGCCCGCATAATCAAATCGAGTCTTGGCCATGCTTTCACGCTCCCTCTTCAGTGGTCGGCACTTCGATAATGCCCTTGTACGAGACGGTCTTGTCCAGACAATGGCAGCGAACAAAGTGTCCCGGCGCAATTTCCCGCATCTCCGGACGTTGATGCTTGCAAATCTCCGTGCATTCCTTGCAGCGCGGCGAGAAGGGACATCCCTCCGGCAAATGCGCAAGGTTCGGCGGATTGCCCTGAATGGTGTTCAATCGTCCGCCGTTATGCTCGGGATCGGGCAGTGAGGACATCAATGCGTATGTATACGGATGTCTCGGCTGTGCAAACAGCGTAACGCAATCGCACATCTCCATAATCAAGCCCGAATACATCACGGCCACGCGGTCGCACATCTGCGCGATAACGCCCAAATCATGGGTTACCAGAATCACGCTCATGTCCATTTCCTGCTTCAGGCTGTTAATCAGCTTCATAATCTGATCCTGAATCGTGACGTCGAGCGCCGTTGTCGGCTCATCGGCAATCAGCAGTTTCGGACGTGCGCCCAAAGCCATAGCAATCATCGCGCGCTGGCGCATACCGCCGGAAAACTGGAACGTGTATTCTTCCATGCGAAGTTCGGGCGAAGGAATGCCGACTTTGCGAAGCAGTTCAATGGAACGCTCCTTCTTTTCGGCACGCGTCATTTTCTCGCCGTCGAATACTTCCATCATTTGTTTTTTGATTTTCAAAACGGGTGAAAGCGAGGTCATCGGCTCCTGGAAAATCACGCTCATCTTTTTACCGCGAAGTTTGCGCAGTTCTTTTTTCTTCAGATGCGTGATGTCCTGTCCGTCCAGAATAATCTGACCGTCGACCACCTGACCGGGCTTCTTCAGCAGGCCCAATATCGATCGGCAGGTCTGGCTTTTTCCGCAGCCGGATTCACCGACCAGGCCGAACGTTTCTCCCTTATACACTTCAAAAGAAACGCCGTCAACGGCCTTGACCAATTCATTTCTGCCCGGAAAATAGGTTTTCAGATTCTTGACTTCAAGAATTTTCTCGTTCATTGAGATCACCGTCCCTTTCTGCGCAGAATATCGGTCAGCGAATCGCCCAGCAAGCTCAGGCCGATGCCCGTGATTGCCAGAACAAGTCCCGGATAGAAGGTCATCCAGGAAGCATAGGAAATGTAAGTGCGTCCCTCATTCAGGATTGCGCCCCATTCGGGCGTCGGCGGCTGAACGCCCAGCCCCAGGAAGCTCATCGATGCGCCGGTCAGCATGCACATTACCATATCGCTTGCGGCGTAAACGATTGAAGAGGAAATAACATTCGGCAAAATGTGCTTCAGCAGAATTCTGGCATCGGAGAATCCGGCAACGCGCGCCGCTTCGATGAATTCTGATTTTTTAAGCGAAAGCACCTCTGCACGAACCAGTCGTGCGTAGCTCATCCAGCCGACCAGCCACAGGGCGATATACAGGTTGATTGTTCCCGTGCCCAAAATCGTTATGATGCCGATTACGAGAATCGTGAACGGAAACGCCATCATTACTTCGCTGATGCGCATCAAAAGGCTGTCCAGCCAACCGCCGTACCATGCGGCAAGCAAACCGATAATGCTTCCGATAATCAGCGGAATCAATACGCCGAAGAAACCGATGGAAAGGTCGATGCGCGTGCCCCAAACAACTCGCGAAAAGATATCTCTTCCGTAATTGTCCGTTCCGAAAATATGGGCAGCACTCGGTGCCTGTGTGCGTGCCGTGATATCGATGGCCGTGGGATCATACGGCGCAATCCATTGCGGGAAAAACGCCATAATCAATGCGATTATCACAATTACGATGCCCAGAATAAAAGTCGGCATCACTGCCCACGCCGGCAGTCTGTGCTTTTTTCTTGCTTCAACAGTTCGAGGATTATATCGTTTCATAATGCTCTCCCCCTTCGTTAAAATTCCACACGGGGATCGAGGAAAGAATATATAATGTCTGTCAACAGGTTCACCGTCAGCACCAATAATGCAAACAGGAACACCACAGACTGCACCACCGTATAGTCTCTTGCGGAAATCGCATCGTAAGTCAATTTACCGATGCCCGGCAACGCAAATACCGTTTCGATAATCACGCTGCCGCCCAACAGCGCAGCCATGCGCATGGAAAGCAAGGTTACAGTGGATACCATGGAATTTCGAATAATATGACGACGCCGCACCGCTCCTGCGGAAAGTCCTTTGGATTCCGCAAAATCAACGTAATCCTGGCGGATGATGTCCACCACGGAATTGCGCATATCGCGAATCAGAATCGCCGCGGTCATCAGGGATTGCGTAAACGCCGGCAGAATCAGGCATTTAAGCTCCGTGAATATATTGGTCGCATCCCAACCGCCCGCAGGCAGCCAGTGAAGCTTTACCGAGAAAAGAATCATCAACAAAAGGCCTATCCAGAAAGAAGGCATGGCAATGGCAACCAGTGTGGAAATACGAATCACATGGTCAGCCGACTGGTCTTTGCGAATGCCGGAGATATATCCCAGCGGCAACGCAAACAGCAAACCGAGTGCCGTGGAAAAAATCGTTAATACAACCGTTACGGGCAGACGTTCGGCAATCATTTCCGCCACAGGGCGGGAATACTTCATGGAAGTGCCCAGATCCAACGTCACCAGATTTTTCAGATATATCCAATATTGCTCCAACAGCGGCTTGTCCAGGCCGAGCTTCACACGCATAGCTTCTACTGCATCTGCGCGTGCCTTTTCACCTGCCATGATACGTGCAGGATCACCGGGAATCAAACGAATCATCAGGAAAGTGATGATGGTGACCACCAGCAGGACCGGCAATATCTGCAGAATACGTTTGAGAATATAACTTAAACGACGCAAAATAGATTCACCGCCTTTGGGTTGTTTGAAATTTATACGTATTAACGGAGTGTTTCTAAAATTCCTTAAGGAATTTTAGGGTGTGCTTCTAAAAGGAAAAACTGCAAGTTTGAGCAGATTTTTCGTCAGATTAAGGATGGAAGCCGCAGGTTTAGCGGGGCTAAATCAAGGCTTTCAGACGCAAAGATGGCGGAAAAGATGCCAAAATTGCAGTTTAGGGAATTTTAGAAACACGCCCTAGAAACATACTCTAGAGGAGCCGACATTTTCGCCGGCTCCTCTATCTTTAGGATTTATTTGATTTACCGGGCTTATTCTGCCTTGGAAAGGTTCTCACAATAGTAGTTGGAGAATGTATCCACAGCCAGACCTTCGATCTTGTCGCTATAAGCATATGCGAAAGAGTTGTGGAACAGCGGGATGACGTTGGCGTTGTCGTATACGCGCTGCTGGAGTTCTTTGTACATCTCAACGCGCGTTGCATCGTCCATTTCAACCAGTGCCGCTGCCTGCAGGTCGTCCAGCTCGGTGTCGTTCAGACCGGTGAACCATGCGCTGCTCTGATCGTAGTCGCAAATCCAGCCGAGAACCTCAGACGGATCATAGTAGTCATCGGACCACTGGAACATGCAAGCCTGATTCTTCAGGTTCTGTGCGTTCTCGTAGATCGTACCACCGTCTTCGGTAACGATGTTCACCGTGAATCCCGCGGGAGCCAGCTGGCTCTGCAGCAGGATTGCAATCTGCTGGTACACTTCGTTGGTGGAGCAGTACAGCGTGAATTCGATTCCGTCGGGATAGCCCGCCGCAGCCAAATCCGCCTTTGCGCCTTCGGGATCATAAGGAGTTACAACGAGTTCATCGTTATAATACTTGTTGTGTGCCGCAGACAGAACGGAAGCCGTTGCGCCGCCGAACTCGCCGTATACAACTTCGGCGATTTCTTCACGATTGATGCCCTTGAGCAGTGCCTTACGAACGTTGATATCGTCGAAGGGCTCCATCGTGGTGTTGAGCAGCAGGTAACGAATCTGCGTGGATTCGAATGTCTGCAGGGTCAGACCTTCGCTGGTGCGAACCACGTCCATCAAGGATGCGGGGATATCGCCCATGATGTCAATCTGGCCGGACTGCAGCTGCATCAGACGGGTGTTGTCGTCTTCAACAGTCTGGAACTTGATGTACTGCGTCTTCACAGCATCGGCATTGCGATAGTTGGGGTTCTTCTCAAGCAGAACGTAGTTGCCGTGGTTCCACTCCTTGAGCATGTATGCGCCGGTGCCGATGGGGTTCATGATGTACTCCTCTTCGGTCATGGACTCATAATAGGACTTGCATCCCAGAACCATGTTGAAGCTCGCCAACTGTGCAAGGAATGCGCCGTTCGGTGCGGTCAGGGTGATAACCACCTGAGAATCCGTTGCTTCAACGGTGTCGATTGTCTCTGCAATGAAGCGATATTCGCTGGTCTCCGTGTCGCGTGCGCGATACAGGCTCCATACCCAGTCTTCGCCGGTCACGGGCGTGCCGTCGGAGAACACAACATCGGGCAGAAGATTGAAGGTGTAGGTCATGCCGTCATCGCTGACAGTCCAGTCCGTTGCAAGCAAGGGCTCAACGGTCACACCGTCGCTGCTCATGCGGACAAGGCCTTCCTGAATCTGTTCGGAAACATGAATTTCAGGGCCGCCGATTGCAGGAGCATTCGGTTCGAGATAAGTCGGTTCGCTGCCGCCGAAAACGATGGTATCCTCTTCCGCAAATGCCGCAGAAGACACCAAAAGGCAGAGCATGCACAGGATAGCGAGAACCTTTTTCATAGTCAAATCTCCCTTCAAGACTTTCACAAGACAATCAACTATATTGTTTTATCTTGTTCATTCAATTATATGCCGATGCAAATCGCCCGTCAAGATAAATTGGATGAACAATGCGGTGAAGTTTTGAATGCATAAATATGAAATTTGTGGGAATACCGCACAAATGATGCGCACTGCAAATAGTGAATTTTACTGCAGGCCTAATTGCAAAAAGGAATCGCTTCCCCGTGGATAAATCATTTTTTTGCAAGACAGTCATCAAAAAGGGTAAATTCGCTCTCTGATTGCAGATGTGCGGTAACGTCTAAATTTGCATCATTTTTATACTTTTTTCATTTGAAATGACTGATTCCGATTCATTACGAAAACCAAAAAGCAAAACCCCGAAATCTTTGCAGACTTCGGGGTTTTGAAGCATTCTCGAATAAAATCAGCGCTTGCTGAACTGAGGTGCGCGACGTGCAGCCTTCAAGCCGTACTTCTTGCGCTCCTTCATGCGAGGATCGCGGGTCAGATAGCCGGCCTTCTTGATGGCGGGCTTCAGATCTGCATCAGCCTTCACCAATGCGCGTGCAATACCATGACGGATTGCACCTGCCTGACCGGTGAATCCGCCGCCCTTGCAGTTTACGATTACATCGTACTTGCTCAGGGTATCGGTCAACGTCAGGGGCTGACGAACAACGGTCTTGAGCGTCTCGTAGCCGAAATAGGTGTCGAGATCGCGCTTATTGATCAGAATTTTGCCCTCACCGGGAATCAGACGAACGCGGGCGATCGCCTTTTTTCTTCTGCCAACGGCATGGATACTATTCATGATTTCGTCCTCCTCCCAAATTACAATTTCAACTCAACGGGCTTCTGAGCCTGCTGGTTGTGCTCAGGACCAGCGTATACGAACAGCTTCTTTGCCATTGCGTAGCCGAGGGGTCCCTTGGGGAGCATTCTGCGAACCGCTTCCTGGAAAGCGAACTCGCTCTTCTTCTCCATCAAGTTACGATAGGAGATTTCCTTCAAACCGCCTGCATAGCCGGTATGATGACGATACATTTTCTGGTCCAGCTTCTTGCCGGTGAAAACCAGCTTGTCCGCATTCACAACGATGATGTAATCGCCGCAATCGCAATGCGGGGTGAAGGTGGGCTTGTGCTTACCGCGGAGCATGGAAGCGACCTGGGAAGCCAGGCGACCGAATACCATACCCTCTGCGTCGATTACGTACCACTGACGCTCGACGTTCTGGGGATTCGCCATATAAGTACTCACGAGTATTTCCCTCCAAATTAGATCGATGCTTTGCGCGAACGGTTTGGTCAGAACCTTCGCAATCATGTCCATGCTCGGGGCTAGTGAGCGTACTGACACAAGTGTTATTCTAGCGCATTTCGCCCCGTTCGTCAACCACTTCACGCAGAAATTTTGGTATTTTTAACACATTCCATTTTATCTGATTCTGTGATATAATATCAGAAGTCAGATTACAATAAGGAGGCTGTCAAATGCATTCGTTTATTCTGTCTTGCGAATCCACGGTCGATATGCCGTTTTCTTACGTTCAGGATCGCGGCATTCCCGTTCTGTTCTATTCCTATGAAATGAACGGTCAAGAACACGAGGATAATATGGGGCGTGACCCGCAGGCATTATCGGAATTCTACCGTGAATTGAATCAGGGGCACTTTTCAAAAACATCGCAGCTCAACGAATACCGCTACCTTGAATTCTTTGACGCACTGCTGCAAAAGGGCGATTTGCTGCACGTGGCGTTCGGTTCGGGCATGACCGCATCGGTGCAAAACGCCTATCTTGCCGCAGACAAGATGCGTGAAAAATATCCGAACCGCAAAATCGTGGTGGTGGATTCCTATTGCTCCTCCTCCGGATACGGACTTCTGGTGGATTATGCCGCAGATATGCGCGATGCGGGCGATTCAATAGAAGATGTCGAAAAGTGGTTGCTCGCCAACTGCAAGAAAGTGCATCACCAATTCTTCTCAACCGACCTGACGCATTTCCGCCGCAGCGGACGCATGTCCGGTTCCGCCGCAATGCTCGGTGCGATTCTGAATATCTGCCCGATTATGCGCCTCGATGACGCCGGAAAGATTATCGCCTATGATAAAGTGCGCGGCAAGAAGAATGCGATTCGCGAAACGATTCGCACCATGGAAGCGCATGCGCAGAACGGAAAGGATTATTCCGGAAAGTGTTTCGTCTCTCATTCGCAATGTCCGCAGGAGGCCGAGGAAATGCGCGATGCGGTTGCCGCTCATTTTCCGAATCTCGCGGGAAAAATCAGTATTTTCGATATCGGAACAATCATCGCAGGTCACTGCGGTCCGGGCACCGTCGCCGTGTACTTCCTGGGCGATGAACGCACCCCCGATAAGTAAAAAAAAACGACCACCGGGAAACCGGTGGTCATTTTCCTTCAATTTTGGAAACAATGGCTTCTGCCGCAGTCTGTGCATCCGCACCTTCGGCAATTACCTTGACTTTTACCCCGCGATGCAAATCCAGCGAAAGAATGGAAATCAGCGAATCCAAGCTCAGCTGTTTGCCTTCACATGAAATTTGAATATCCGATTGATAGCATGCCGCTATTCGGGAAAGCTCTGCCGCAAATTCAGGCGTCAGGCCGATTGTTGCGTTATAGGTTGCTTCAAGTGTTACCATGATTCTTCTCCCTTTATTGTCAATTTCCGAGGCGGGTGTCCTCCCCGGATCGTAAATTCTGTGCGATTTGAGAAATCTTGCGAAGGCGTGCATTCACGCCCGATTTTCCCATCGGCGGATAAAGCATTTCGCCCAGCGAAGTCAGCGACGCTTCGGGGTTGTCCATGCGAAGCCGTGCCATTATTCTCAGATTCTCGGGCAGTTTTTCCAGACCGATTTGATCTTCAAGATACCGAATGTCCTCTATCTGTGCGCTCGAGGCCGCCATCACACGCTCGATATTCGAGTTATCGCAATTCATTTGGCGGTTAATCGTGTTGCGGAAGTCCTTTCGGATTCGGGCTTCTTCGAGCTTCAGCACAGCTCCTCCCGCACCGATCAGTCTAAGCGCCGTGGAAATCTCCTCTGCACTCTTTAAGTATACCACAAATTTAGCTTTTCTGCACGTCTTTTTTATGCTAATTTCAAAATATTTCATTATTCCGATAACATAATCTGCCAAATCATCGTTCGGAAGTGCAAATTCAAAGTGGTATTCACGTTCGGGATTGTTTACCGCACCGCAAATCAGAAATGTTCCCAGCAGAAAAGCCCGTTTACAGCAATCGCCCGACACCAGTTCGGATCGCGGTGCCGTGCGCACGCCGAAGAGCGCATTCACGTCCATCAGCTGCGTTTCTTCCAAAAGAAGCTCCGAAGCGTTTTCGGGAATTGCGAGCTGATACCGCACCTGACCGTTCAGCGCATCCGTGTGAAGCGTGCGGATTTCCGCCGTCACGCCCCAGAATTGTTTGAGTATGCTGAAATACCGCCGCACCACAGAGGCATCCGTGGCGGTAATCGAAAGCGTATAATGTCCGAGTCCCTTGAAGGAGATGCCGCCGCAGCACAGCAACGCCGCCGCAAGTTCACTTCTCGCACAGCAGCGTTCACGGCAAACGATTCTCGCCGCCTCCGCACGCGCGTCCGATGCAAACGACATTTCGCCTCTCCCCCGTTTCCGAATCACTCTTCTCCCAGAATGCGCACCTCTGTTTCCAAATGCACGCCCGATTTTTCAAACACCGTTGTTTGAACCTTCTCAATCAGTTTGAGAATATCCTCGGCGGTTGCCTGTCCGACATTCACAATGAATCCCGCATGTTTTTCGCTGACCTGCGCATCGCCGATACGCGCACCCTTCAGCGCCGCCTGTTCAATCAGCGCACCTGCAAAATACCCTTCCGGACGTTTGAATACGCTGCCCGCACTGGGATAATTCAGCGGCTGTTTTTCACGCCGCCGTGCATTCAATTCACGCATGCGCTCTGCGATGGCCTCCGGCGCATCCGGTTTCAATTCAAAACTCGCCGAAAGCACGATGCCGCCTTCACGCAGCGGTCGTGTGGTTCGATAGCCCATCTGCATTTCTTCACGATTCAGCGTTTGAATCTCGTTTCCGATTAAAACGCGTGCCGAAACCAAAACGTCCGAAAGCGATCCGCCGTATGCGCCCGCATTCATTGCACAGCCGCCGCCGAGCGTTCCGGGAATGCCCGAAGCGAATTCAAGCCCCGAAAGCCCCATCTTCTGTGCATACGCCGCAACCTTGGAAAGCGGTGCTCCCGCCTGTGCGGTCAGAATATTGTTTTCTGCGGAAATATGCGCATAGCGTTCGCCCAGAACGATTACCAGACCGATGATGCCGCCGTCACGAACCACCAGATTGGAGCCGTTTCCGATTACCGTGCAGGGAACTTTATAATCTCCCGCCAGCTTTATCGCCAGCGCAATTTGCTGTTCGATTGCGGGGAAAAACATCATATCCGCAGGGCCGCCGACTCTGAAAGTCGTATGCTTGCTCATCGGTTCATCGCGCAAAAGCTGTCCGGGTTCAGAGAGATTCCAAAGCGTTTCCCACAGTCCGTTCAAGTAAATGCCTCCCAATCAGAAATTGAAATAGATGAAGGGATTGTAGTCCACCACCGCAACATAGCTCAGGGCCACCGCCATCATCAAAACCAAGCCCACCGCCGCAACAATGCGCAAAGCGGCATCCGGTATGCGCGTCTTTTCACGCAGCCATTGAC
>CAVHAH010000027.1:0-15759 GCA_963633785.1 bacterium | reverse complement strand
GAGAATCTGTTTGAGCAGGGCTATGTGGCTCGGCATTCGGGGCACAGTCGGGGCAGCACGGTGGATTTAACGCTTGTGGACATGGCGACGGGCAAGGAAGTGGACATGGGCGGCACTTTTGATTACTTCGGCGAGCGTTCGCATTCGGATTACACCGCCGACCTGACGGATGAACAGATTGCCAATCGCCGAATCCTGAAGCGCGCCATGACCGAGCACGGCTTCCGCTCGATACGCAGCGAATGGTGGCACTTCACATTGAAGAACGAACCGTATCCCGAAACATATTTCACATTCCCCGTGAATGCATCGGAAGTAGATTTTTGAAAAAAATGCTTGACAACTTATGCTCTGAAATGATAAAATAACCGAAACGAAATACCCTGTGAGGGAGTAGTTTGCGCATTTTGCGTGGCCGGTCAACATACTGATTCGCAGAATCTGGCCTGCCTTAATAAACGAGACTCATGTGTCACTTGCGATAGATTGCGGCGGCGCGTGGGTCTTTTGTTGTCTATAAACAACGGAGGGTTTTCCATGAGTATAATTGAGATCTTTCTGCTGGGATTTGCGCTTTCGATGGATGCGTTTGCCGTTTCGGTCTGCAAAGGGCTGGCCACGAAGAAACTGGGGCTGAAGCAGATGCTGATTGTGGGGCTGTGGTTCGGCGGTTTTCAGGCGCTGATGCCGTCTACGGGCTATTTGCTGGGCTCCACATTCGAGCGTTACATCACTCGGTTTGACCACTGGATTGCGTTCGTGCTTCTGGGACTGCTGGGCATCAACATGCTTCGGGAGGCGCTCTCCAAGGAAGAGGAAGAGGTGGACGCCTCGTATTCGTTCAAGCCGATGCTGATGATGGCGGTGGCCACGAGCATTGACGCACTGGCGGCGGGCATCACGCTTTCAACGCTTCAGGTGAACATCTTTCTGGCGGCGGGGCTGATCGGCTGCACCACGTTTGTGATTTCGGCGGTGGGTGTGTACATCGGCAGCGTGTTCGGCGCACGATTCAAGCGTCCTGCGGAAGTGGTCGGCGGCGTGATTCTGATTCTGCTGGGCATTAAGATTCTGCTGGAGCATTTGGGCATTCTCGTTTTGTAAAGTCGCATTCGTTCAAGCGTCCTGCGGAAGTGGTCGGCGGCGTGATTCCGATTCTGTCGGAGCATTTGGGCGTTCTCGTTTTGGTGAAAAAGGGGGAAGGGCATGAAGAGCCCGAAGAAGGTTCGAAACGGGCGGCAAGGCGGGAATCATGTGGATGCGGCGGATTTTCTGCGCGTGATTTCCACAATCCTGGTTGCGAGCTATCATATTTGGCAGCAGGGCTGGATCAATTTGAATATCAGGCTGTTTGGCAGGAGCATCAATCTGCGCCCGTGGGTTTCAACGGGGTATATGGGCGTGGAATTGCTGATTCTGTTGAGCGGCTTTTTGCTTTATTTGCCGTATGCGCTTGCCCGTGAGGACGGGGTTTGGGCGTTTTACAAAAAGCGCGCGCTGAGAATACTGCCCAGCTACTGGTTCTGCATTCTGGTGATGCTGTTTGCGTTTGCGATTCCCGAGCGGCAATATGCGTCAAACGGCGCAATGGTCAAAGATTTGCTGGCGCACGCCACATTCACGCACAACCTGTTTGAACAAACCTATTTCGCAACGCCTCTGAACGGAGCGATGTGGACGCTGGCGGTGGAGGTGCAGTTTTACATTTTGGCGCCCCTGATTTGCAGATGTTTTCGCAAACGGCCGCTGTGGACGTATCTGGGCATGGTGGCGGCGGCGTGGGCGTATCGGTGTTTGTATGTATTGCGCATGGAGGATTCGACGTATTATCTGAATCGGCTGGTGAATCTTTTGGACGTGTATGCAAACGGCATGCTGGCGGCGTGGATTTACGCGCGGCTTTTGCGAAAGAACCAGCGGCCCCATCAAGCGCAGGCGGCCACGTTGATCGGTCTGATTGCGCTGGCGGCGCTGATTTTCATTGCGAAACAGCAGAGCACCATCGGCGGATACGAGCCTTCGAGAAGAGGGCAGATGACGTATCGATTCGTTTTCTCCGCATTCGGCGGCGTGTTTCTGATTGCGGGCAGCAGGAGCATTCGGTGGGTGCGAAAGGCGTATTCCAATCAGCTGATTCGGTTTCTGTCGGCGGTGTCGCTGAATTTTTATATCTGGCATCAGGTGATTGCCGTTCGATTGAAGCAATGGCACATTCCCGCCTATACGGGCGTTGATCCGCAGAAAAACGCAGGGGCGGCATGGCAGAATCAGTATACGCTGCTCTGTTTCCTGATTGCGTTTCTGTTTGCCGTGGCGGTGACGTATCTGATTGAACGCCCGATTGCAAAGCGGTTTCGAAAAACAAAATAATCGAGAATTGCCGTTCGGATTGATTCCGAGCGGTTTTTTTTGTGCGCGAAAATTCGCTTTTTCCCGAAACGGAAAAGGCGGATTTTTTTGAATACGGGCAGAATTCGTGCGCTGGCATGCGAATTGAATTTTGACGAAAATGACGAAACGGACGATGTATCCTATATCTGTTCCCGAAAGGAGGGCGGCGATGGCACGGCGGGTGAAGGAAAAGGATATTGTGCTGTTTTTATCGGATGTGATGCGCGGCGAAATCGTGCCGTCGGCCAATGAAATGAAGGCGGCGGAATTGCTGGCGAAATTGCTGGGAATGTTCGGCGAAAGCGATTGCGCACTGCCTGCGCCGGTGATTGTGGATGATGTGAGGAAGGGCGAATGACGGTTCGAATGTCTGATTTGATTGCGCCGGTTTTCTACGGGGTGCACGAGGATATGAAGCGCATGGCGCATTCGGAAATCTGGTTGAGCGGCGGACGAGGTTCGGGCAAATCGAGCTTCGCTTCGGTGGAAATTCTGCTGGGGCTTCTGCGCAATCCGATGATGAATGCCATTGTGTATCGCAAGGTGGGCGCAACGCTGCGTGAATCGGTGTATGAACAGATGCTGTGGGCGGTGGAGCGGCTGGGGCTGGAGCGGTATTTCAAATGCCGTGTGGCGCCGCCGGAGCTTGAATATCTGCCCACGGGACAGCGCATTCTGTTTCGTGGGGCGGACGATCCGGGAAAGTCGAAGTCGATTAAGCTGTCGCGCGGCTGGTTCGGGTATTTGTGGTTCGAGGAGCTGGCGGAGTTTTCGGGCATGGACGCCGTTCGCACCATCAAGGCTTCGGTGCTTAGAGGCGGGCGGGCCATCACGATTTACACCTACAATCCGCCCAAGAGCAGAAGCGCATGGGTGAACGGCGAGGCTTTGTCGGTGCGCTCGGACAGAATCTGTTTGCAGAGCAATTACCTGCAAATGCCGCAAAGCTGGCTGGGCGAAACGTTTCTGGCGGAGGCGATGATGCTTTCGCAAACGAACGAGCGGGCGTATCGGCATATGTATTTGGGCGAGGTCACGGGAACGGGCGGTGCGGTGTTCGACAATCTGTCGGTGGGTGATTTCCCGCAGACGGGCGAACAGGCGTATTGCGGACTGGATTTCGGATTCGCCGCCGACCCCGATGCGTTTGTTCGGGCGGAATGGGACGGCAGGAACCGCCGATTGCGGGTGGTGGATGAATTCTATGCGATTCGAACGCCGATTGACCGCCTGGCCGATGAGGTTTTGAAGCGCGCGGGCAGCAGCGTGGTAAGGTGCGACAGCGCAGACCCGAGAATCATTCGAGAATTGAAGGAGCGGGGCGTGAATGCGCTGGCGGTGAAAAAGGGGGCGGGAAGCATTGAAAGCGGCATTCGCTGGCTTCAGGAACTGGGAGCGATTGAGCTGGATGCGGCGCATTGTCCGAATGCGGTGCGTGAATTCTCGGGGTATGAATACCGAACCGACGGCAACGGCAATCCCATTGCGGAGCTTCCCGACAAGGACAATCACGCCATCGATGCCCTGCGCTATGCGGTATCGCCCCTGTGGGACAAGCGAACGGCGGGCACGATGAGCCGTGCGAAGCTGGGTTTTTGAAAGGAGAAGGGGGAACATGATTGTAAGACCGAGGGAGATTTTGAACGGAGACGTGAGCGCTTCGGCGCTTGAAAGCTGTATTCGCGAATTTTTGATGGGTGCGGAGCGTCGGCGCAGATTGCGCGCGTATTACAACGGGGAGCACGACATCATTCGCCGCAGACGAACGGCGGGCATGCCGAACAATCGCCTGAGCCATGCGTTTCCGAGATACATTTGCACATTGGCTTCGGGATATCTTACGGGCAATCCGATTCGATATGAAACCGATGCGGCGAATCGTGAATCGCTGGAAAGGGTAACGGCGTGTTACGAGCGGTGCAGTGCGGACAGCGTGGATGCCGAATTGGCGAGAATGGCAAGCATTTACGGGCGAAGCGTTCAGCTGGTGTTTTCGGACGATTATTCCGTGCCCCGTGTGGCGGCCATCGATCCCGAAACGGCGTTTGTGGTGTATGACGACACGGTGGAGGCGCGGCCGCTGTTCGGGGTAAGAATGCTGCCGATTCTGAAAACGGACGGTTCGCAGGACGGCTGGACGACCGAAGTATTCACCGATTCGGAAATTATTTCGTATTCGTCAAGGGGCTTCGCAACGGTGGGATTGCCCAAACAGCGCCGAAGACATTTCTTTGCGGCGGTGCCGATGATAGAGGTGTGGAACGGCGAAGACGAGCGGGGCGATTTCGAGGGCGTGCTCTCTTTGATTGACGCTTACGACCGATTGGAATCGGACCGAGTGAATGACAAGGAGCAGTTTGTGGATGCGCTGCTTTTGCTTTCGGGCTGCACGATGGAGAAGGACGATCGGGGGCGAACGCCCGGCGAACAGCTTCGCGAAGACAAGGTTCTGGTATTGCCCGACGGCGATGCACGGGCGGAATGGCTGTGCAAGGATTTGAACGAGGCGGACACGGAGGTTTTGAAGAAGGCGTTGGCGGCGGACATTCACAAATTGTCGATGGTGCCCGATTTGTCGGATGAACAGTTTATGGGCAATGTGAGCGGCGTTGCGATGAAATACAAATTGCTGGGGCTGGAACAGCTCACCCGTGTGAAGGAACGCTGGTTCAAGGAGGCGTTGCGCGCGAGAATGGCGCTGTTCGCCGAATTTCTTGCCCTGAAGGGCGGAGCGGAGCTGGATGCGTCGCAGGTGAAAATGATTTTCACCAGGGCGCTGCCGGAGGAATAAAATTCAATGGGCGGGAGTGTCCGAAGGAACTGCGAAGCAAATCAACGCGATTGGCGAAAGGAAAGGGCTTGGCGGCAGGGATTCGGATCGGGCGGGAACATGATGCGGAAAGGAGGGGAGATTTGTGGAAGAAAAGGAACGGGAAATCGGCATGGAGGAGCTGGTGGAGCAGAAGATTCGCGCGATTCTGAATGAGCGGGGCGAGAATCCTTCCCGTGAAGAGGAACTGGATGCCCGTGAAGAGGCGCTTCGCAGGCGTGAACTTCGTGCGCAAACGGTGGAAACGCTGGCGAAAAAGAAGCTGCCTGCGGAACTGGCGGATGCGATTGCCTATACCGACGAGGAAACCTGCCGCGCGGGACTGGAAGCCACGGAGCGCGCATTCCGAACGGCGGTGCGCAAGGCGGTGGACGAACGTCTGCGGGGCGAAACGCCCGGTGCGGGCAAGGCGGCGGATCCCGAATCGCTGAATGACAGCGAGTATTACCGTATGAAACTGGGAATTTGATGATCGGAGGAGATTTTATGGCGAATTCATTTCTTACCTTGAAAACGATTGCCCGACAGGCGCTTCCCCGCCTGATCGACAATCTGGTGTTTCCGAATCTGGTGTATCGTGATTTCTCCGAGGAGATGCACGATGTGGGCGATACGGTGCTGGTGCGCCGCCCCACGACATTCACCGCAGAGGAATTCAATGCCGAAAGCGGCGTGAATTATCAGGACATGAACGATTCGGCGGTGGAGGTCACGCTCGACCATCTGGCCACGGTGGATGCCTGCGCATCCGCCATTGAAACCGCCACCTGTATCGATGATTTGAATCGTGCGTTCGTGGAACCTGCGGCGGCGGCGCTGGCGGAGAAAATCAATCGAGACGGCTTGAAGCTGTATGCGGATATTCCGTATATCACGGGCTCTGCGGGCGTAACACCGGGCAGTCTGGCGGATTTGGCGGAGGTGCGCAGAATGCTGAATGTGAATCGCGCGCCGATGTCCGACCGTGTGGCGGTGTGGGATATCGAGGCGGATGCCAAGCTCGCTCAGCTGCCGTCTTTGGTGAATGCCGAGAAATCGGGTTCAACGGCGGCACTGCGTGAAGGCCTGTTCGGGCGCGTGTACGGCGTGGACCACTATATGTCGCAGGGCGTTGTGAAGCACGAAACGGGGCTGACCCGCGCGAAGAACCTGAAGGTGAACGGCGCAGCTGCGGCGGGTTCGGAAACGGTGAATCTTGCGGGCAGTGAGATGGTCGGTCACCTGAGCAGGGGCGACCTTTTGAAAATCGACGGGCGCGTGTATACCGTTTTGACTGACAGCGCTTCGGCGGTTGAGAATGCGATTGCGGGCGTGAAGGTGTATCCCGCAATGGCGGAAACGAAGGATCAGACGGCGGTTGAATTGATCGGCAATCACACGGCGAATCTGGCGTTTCATCCGATGGCGTTTGCGTATGTAACCCGTCCTTTGGCGAATCCCGACGGGCAGGGCGTGATGAGCTATGTCACGAGCTACAACGGTATTTCCCTGCGTGTAACGAAGGGCTACGATCAGCGCTATAAGCGCACCACCTATTCCATGGATGTGCTCTACGGCTTCAAAACGGTGTATCCCCAGTTGGCCGTCCGCGCGCTGGGATGATGCTCGATCGTCTGAAGCGCCGATTGCCCGATGCGAAGGATGAAGCCCTGCTGGCGGATTTTCTGGAAGAGGCGGCGGCATTCATCTGCGCATACACCCATCGTGACAATGTGCCCGAAGGACTGGAGGATGCGCAGGTGCGTGTTGCGGCGATTCTCTACAATCGAATGGGCATGGAGGGTGAAACCACGCATACGGAGGGCGAGGTAACCCGAACGGCGGCGGCCCTTCCGGAGGATTTGCGGCTGTGGCTGAACGGCTGGAGACTGGCAAGCACGGTGTGATTGCTTGCGGGAAGGCGGGCGGGAAATTTGAATGGGAGGTTGAGATGCGGTTGACGGAAAGGGGAACGCAAACGGTGCATATCGCACCGAGGGCGGTTGCTCAGAACGGAGCGGAGGCGTTTTCACAGCAGCGAATCGCCGTTCGCGCGAAAATCGTTCCCGTGGCGGGCGGTCTGGAAAGCCATGCGGCGGGGCTTTGGAATTCGGCGAAAATGTGTTTGCTGCTGCCTTCGGGGTGCGGCATTCGAGTGGGCGACGGATTGTGTTTGCAGGGAACGGAGGTTGATTGGCGATGCGTTTCGGTGAAGGAATGGTTTTCGCATGTAACGGCGCAGTTTCAGCGCATTGCGGGGGCGTGAGGGAATGCTTCGGGGTGAATTGAAGCTCGATGGCGTGTATGAACGATTGAAGCAAACGGCCCGTGAACGGCTGAAAATCGAGGCGGATGCGGCCTGCGAAAGGGCGAAGGCGGCGGCGCCCGTTCAAACGGGGCGGCTTCGGGAGAGCATTTCCGTTCGGGAGGACGGCGAATGCTTTTATGTGGGAACGGATTGCGAATACGCCGCGGCGGTGGAATTCGGAACGAGTCGGCGTGCGGCAAGGCCGTTTCTGATGCGGAGGTGAAACGATGAACATATTGGCGGTTTCCAAACGTGTGGAGGCGGCGTTGCAGGCGGTGGGAATGCCCGTTCGCCATGCGTATTCACAGGGCTGGCTGTTTGCGCCCGTGATTGTATGGCGTGAGAGCGACAACCATTCGCTGGCCCGTGCGGACGGCGGCGAGATGCTTTCGGAGCTTGAATACACGCTGGACATCTATTCAACGGCGCAGGAGGAAAGCGCATTGATGGCGCAGGCGTCGGATGCGGCTTTGGCGGAAATTCTCCTGAAGCGCACCTATTCGGCGGAATTGTTTGAAAGCGATATGCAGCTGTATCACAGGGTGATGCGCTATCGATGCGTGGTGGACAGAGACGGGAACATTTATCAGTAAGGAGGATGATTATGACGATTCGAGGTCAGGGAACGGTGGTTGAATTCACGCCGTCGGGCGGCGAAAAGGTGGTTATCGGGCGATTGAGCAAGGTGAGCGAGATTGCGCCCGAGGCGGAGGAAATCGAGGTGACCACGCTGGATTCACAGGGCGGCTACCGAGAGTATATTCAGGGGCGGCGAGATGCGGGAACGATTGAACTGAGCGGCTTTCTGGATTCGGCAAACGCAGGTCAGGTGGCACTGCGAACGGCGTTTGACAACGGCAGTGCGGGCAGGTTCGAGGTTTTGTTTGCGGACGGTTCAACGGCATCTTTTTCGGCATTCGTGAAGAAATACGGAATCGGTGCGGCGCAGGTGGACGGCGCCGTTGAATTCACGGCGATTCTGCGCGTGAGCGGTGCGATTGTATTCACGGGTGCGGAATAGGAGGTTTGAATGGATTATGTGATTACCGTGGCGGGCGAGGCGTTTGCGCTGCGATACACCTTCAACAGCCTTTGTGCGATGGAAGCGGTGGCGGACGGTTCGCTGGGGCGCATTTTGAAGCGCCCGTTCACGGCGGCACGGCTGCTGCTTTGGGGCGGACTGCAGAAGAAACAGCTTTCGCTGAATGCCGCAGGCGAATTGCTTGAGCGGCATTTGCAGTCGGGCGGACGGCTGGACGAGATTCTGGACGGCTGTATGTGCGCAATGGAACACAGCGGCTTTTTGGATTTGAATCAACGGGAGTGATTGGCGGTGAATTTTATTCGATTGCAGGCACAGAGATTGGTGGACACGGCGGCGCAGGCGGGATATCCTGCGCCGATGTCGTTGCTGGATTGCACGCCGCGCGAGGTTCGTTGGGCGTTGAAAGCGTTTGCGGCGAAGAAGCGGCGTGAACTGGAATTAACGGACACGCTGGCATGGCTGATTGGGCAGTATGTGGCCATCGGCGTGAATGCGCCGAAGAAATACCCGAACCGACCCAACATCGTTGGGCATTCATCGCAGGCAACAAACGATGCGCAGATAAAGGAAGCATTTCAGCGCATGGCGGGAAGGAGTGAGCAGGCATGAGCGTATTGGACACGCTGGAAATCTGTTTTCAGGCGAATCTGAATGGCGTGGAGGAACAGTTGGAATCGCTGAATCATCAGCTTGATGCAATCGGCGGCGCATCGCTTCGGGCGGACGAGGGTTTGCGCAGTGCGGGCGAAGGGCTGACGGACGGCCTGATTCGCGGCATTTCGCAATCACAAACCGCACTTCGAACTTTGGGTTCCTCTGCGGCAAGGCAATATGCCCAAGCGGTTCGAGCGCAGACGGGGCAAATGGTGAGCGCAGGCGGCGCACTGTCGGAAGGACTGGCGAAGGGCATCGGGGCGAAGAGCGCAAGCGTGAATGCGGCAATTCGCAAAATGGCGGATTCGGCCACACGGCTTTTGAAATCGCTTCTGAAAATTCACTCGCCTTCGAAGGTCACGGAGGGCTACGGCGCATTCTTTGCCGAGGGCTTCGCAAAGGGCATTCGGGAAACGCAGGCGGAGGTGCTCGGCGCGGTGAATGCGCTGGAATCGGGGGCGGTGAATGCGCTCAATCCCCTGCCTGCGGCGCAATCGGCGGAAAAAGGAGAGCCCTGCGTGCAGGGATTGGAGAATCTGCATCTGACCATTCCCATTCAGGTGGACGGAATGAAGCTGGGCGAAGCGAGCATTCGGGGCATCAATGCGGTAACGCGCAGCACGGGGAAATTGCTTTTGAATTTGTGATAAGGAGGGCTTTATGGCGTTTTTAACGATAAACGGCGTTCCAATGCCTGCACCGAGCGAATTGAAGATGGAATTGCTGAACATCGGTTCCGACGAACAGCGCAGTGCATCGGGGCGGCTGGTTTGCGATCGCGTGGCGGTGAAGAAGCGGTTGAAGCTCAAATGGGCGGCGCTTTCGGGAGCGGACATCGCCCGATTGTTTTCGGCGGCGGACGGATTTTTCACGGCATCCTGTCCCGACCCGTGCGAGAATGCTGCGGTGAATGCCGAATTTTACGCAAGCGCCAAATCGCTGGGCGTGATGCGCATGAACGGCGATGAATGCGTTTGGGAAGATGCGGCCATGGAATGGACGGAGCGGTAACGGTATGAGAATATTGAATCTTTCGGGGAAAATCACCTTTCCGACGGGCGCGGTTATGCCGCTGGACATTCTTTCGGCCACCGTTGAAGAGGGAGCAGACGGCGTGCTGCTTCCGGGTGCGGTGCTTTCGGCGCACTACACATTAACGGCCGCGAATGAAGCAAATCAGTGGCGAAACAAATCGGCGGTGGGGGCAACGGTTCAGTTGTTTCTCAACGGTGCGGCGATGGGCGTATTCAAGGTGGACAGCGTGAATGCCCGAGAACATTCGGGCACAATCACGCTTTCGGGCAACGATTCAATCGCATCGGAACTGAGCGGCGCTTTCACGAACACGCAGGCGTTTCCGTGTGCGCTGAAGGATCTCTGGGCGCATTTGCTGGAAGGCACCCGATATGAATGGGAAGGCGAGATTCCGAACGGAGACGTGATTCTGAATGCGCCGCCCGATTTGAGCGGCGAAACCTTGCGAAGCATGGCGGGGCTGATTGCGCAGGCGGCGGGGTGTTTCGTTCGGGTGAATCGAGCGGGAAAATTGGAAATGGTGCCGTGCAGAGGCGATTCGGCGGCAACCGTCACGGCGGACGATTACTTCTCCCTCGATGACGGTTTTGAGCAATTCGGGCCGATTCGGGCGGTGAATGTGATTCCGTATAACGAGGAGAGAACCGTTCGCTACGGTTCCGAAACGGGCGAAGCGCTGGAAATCGGCGGCAATCCCCTGTTTTGCGCCGACAATCTCGATGCTTTGAGCAACGGCCTGCTCCGTGAAACGCAGGGGCTGAAGTGGGAGCGCGCCACGATTGTCTGGCGGGGCGATCCGTCTTTCGAGGTCGGCATGCGGCTGAATCTGATTGACACGCTTTCACAAACGCATGAATGCGTGATTTCCGGGCAAACGCTGCGCTTTGAAAACGGATTCACGTCCACCGTGGTGTGTGAAATTCCGCGCGGCGATGAAAGCGGCGTGCCCCGAACCATCACGCCGGAGGGCGGTGTGAATGCCGAAAGGCTGATCGGCACCGTGGACGGCGGTTTGCTGCGCGCGGGAACGGTGTCGGCAAGGGCCATCGCCGCAAGGAGCATCACCGCACAGAAAATCGATTCGGGCGCCGTGAATACGGAAGCGCTGGCGGCGGGGGCGGTCACGGCGGAAAAAATCGCCGCAGGGGCGGTGGATGCGCAAAGCATTCATGCGATTTCGGCGCATTTGGAGAATGTGGTTTCAAGGAAAATGCAAACGGATGCGCTGTATGCGGCGCTGATTCGCGCGCAAACCCTCGCCGCACAGAGCATCACGGCGGATTCGATTCAAACGGACGCATTCGCATCGGCGCTGGCACGGGTGGTTTCGCTGGCGGCGGGAACGGGTGAATTCGATTCCGCCACGGTTGAAAACCTCCTCTCGAGCGCCTTGATTCTGCAACAGGGCATCGCCGACAGCATGCTGATTACGAACCTTGCGGTCACGAGTGCGAACCTGTTAAACGCTACCGTTGATAAACTGGTTCTGAAAGGCTCGGACGGCAAATATTATCACGTTTTCGTGGGTGCAAACGGCGCAATCAGCGCACAGGAGACCACCGTCACACAGGCGGAAATCGATGCAGGACAAACGGCGGACGGGCGGCAAATCACCGCCACAACGGCGAATGTCGCAGAATTGAACGCCCAGACGGTCAAGGCGAAAGAAGCCGTCATCGGCACGATTGTCACCGAGAGCCTGACGGCAGGGAAAATCACCGCAACCGAAGCCGTCCTGGCATCGGCGGTTATCCCGACCATCTACACCGACACGATTACCGCACTCGGCAACAGCCTGAACCTTTCGGCGAATCAGAGCATCATCGCCACGGTGGAAGGCGCAACCGACCCGATTTCCGAAGCGGTCGGCACGGCGCACGGACTGGCGGAGGCGGCGCAGGCCTCTGCGAACAATGCGCAAACCTCGGCGAATAACGCACAGGCAACGGCAGACGCATTGCAGGAAGCCACGGCAACCATTCAAACGCAACTGATTCAGACGAAAGACGGGCTTAGTGTGGTTCAGACCACGCAAAGCGAGCTGGACGGACGTGTGAAAACGCTTGAATCGGGCGTACACATCGAAGGAGCGGAAATCGGGATTTATACCTCCGATTCGCCCTATCGAAACACCATCACGAATAGCGGTTGGGAAATCAGCGAACACGGAACGCCTGTAATCACCTGTGCGGAAACCAAACTGACAGCACCGAGAGTGCAAATCACGGATGCGCTGATTATCGGCATAACGGCGTGGAAGCCTGGCACGGATAAGCACCTGCGTCTGCTGAAATACGGGAGGTAACGCATGACCTACAACATCACATTAACGCCGTCATCGGGCACGCCTACGGGCGCAGGCTGGGACGTACTGAAATACTATCTGTCTTCCAGCTCAGACCTTCGGCAGTTGTTGCGAGTGTATGACCCGCCCGAGGAGCTGGGCGCTTCGGGCGTGAACATCACGAAGGTCACGATTCACGGCTATGTCCGAAACGGACAGAATTACAACAAGGACTTGCGCCACGGCTTCAGACCCTCGGCAGACAGCGGCGTGTCCACGTGGGCAACGCTGGACGGCACAACGGTTTTAGGCAGTTCGTTCCGAGCGATAGACCGCAATTCGGGTTCGACCATGGTCTATAAGGAAATCGAAACCGTCTATACGGGTGACCACATATTCGCCAAGTGGATACAGAATCAGTGTGCGCTCGGGAATCCGCTGTATCTCGCCGTCATTCAGCCCGAGAGCATGAGCCTGAGCGTGAACACGGATTTGAAGTGGTATAACATTGATGTCGAATACGAGCTTTTAGGCAACATCCCGACCACGGACAAGACCACCGCCAAGCTCGGCGAAACCGTCACGACCACAATCAACCGAATCATCGCCGACAGCACCACAACGCTAAATTACAAAATCGGCGAAACCGTGATTGCATCGGAGAACATCGGAACGGCAACATCGCACACGTTCACAATCCCCGATTCTGCGGGCGCATATTTCCCGACAGCAAACACGTCAACCCTGACCGTTGAAGCGGTTACAAGTCAATCAGGAACGGAATTCGGCACGCTGTCGACCAACGTCACGCTGACCCTTCCCGAGGACGCAAGCCCAACGGCAAGCCTGACCTATTCACGGATATGGCAAAGCACGGTTGCCACGGCATCGCAGATTTCTGCGTATGTGCAAAAGCAATCGGGCGTATCGGCAACGGCGAAAGGTTCTCCGAAGTACGGCGCAAGCATCGCAGGCGTAACGCTTCAGGCGGAAAGCAAGAGCTATACCGCCACAACGGCAAGCGCAACATTCAAGCACCTTCCCTTCGAGAACAGCGGAAACATCACCCTCACCGCCATCGTAACGGATAGCCGTGGCAACACGGGCACCGTTTCGAAGACGGTCACCGTGCTCCCGTGGTCGGCACCCACGATTCAGGCGTTCACGATTCAGAGAGCCACGGAAACGGGCACCATCGCCATAGACGGCACCTGCGCCTATGCGAACGCAACCGCAAGCGTTTCGAGCCTGCAAGTGAGCGGAGCGGAAAAAAATAAGCTGTATTTTGCGGTAAAGTATCGGGAAATCGGCGGAGAGAGCTGGACGGCGACCGACACCATCACGGGCGCAGGAACAGCGGCAACGTTCGAAGGACTGCTCCAAAGCAACGGCGCAATCGTTGACACCTTCAACGACATGAGCGGCTACGAATTCCGTGTTGAAATCTCCGACCTGTACGCCACGAGCGCCGCACTCGACCAAATGCCTACCAAAGAACAGTTCTGGGACGTGGACGAAACCACGGGCAAGATGGGGTTCGGAGGAGATGCGCCCACGGAAACGGAGAACATCGGCTATCGCTTCCATAAGCCCGTGGAATGCACGGAAATCACCGTGAATAACAGGCGTTTCGGCTGGTATGCAGGGGACACGCTCACGTTCTCGGCAGGCACACTGGCGGGAAGCATCACAGGCGGCGGCACGGCGCTTTACACCACGCTTCCGATGGGCATGCCGATATTCGCCAACGCCGTAACGGTAACGGGTTCATTCACCGCCCGAGGCGATAAAGGCTACGTCAACAACGGTGCAATAGCGTTTCCTGCGAGTGCAATCACCGTCACCGCAACGATAGCATGTGCGGAAATCGGCTTGATTCAAATCCTGCTAAACAGAACGAGCGCATTCTCGAACGTCACGAACAACAGACCGATAAGCGTATACGTTGAAACCCTAACCATTACATTCAGCTAAAAGGAGGGCAAATCATGCAGTACGAACACGAAGGCAATGCGCCCGAGGACTGGCGCACGGATGTAATCCTGCAAAGAAGCACCAACGGCACGGTTCAGGAGGTGAACATCGAAGATGCAGACGATTCGGCACAATGACACGGGAACGGCGGTTCGGGTTGCGCAGTTGCTCACGGGCTACGCAGACACGGGAACGTATGATGCGGATTTCGTGGCGTTTGTCTGTTCCTGGCAGACGGCGCACGGCTTGACACCTGACGGAATCATCGGTGCGGACACGTGGGCGGCGATTGCGAAGGATGCGCCGACCGTCTCCAAGCGCAAGAACAGCAAGAGCAATGCGGCGAAGGCGGTTCAGTTGCTGGTCGGCACGGATGCGGACGGCATTTTCGGGAGCAAGACGAAGAGTGCGGTCGCCGCATATCAGAGCGCAAACGGGCTTATTGCGGACGGTGTTGTGGGGGCGAACACGTGGAGCGTGCTCTTCATCGGCGCAACGTCAAGCGGCAAGGTATTGAATTACTGCGAACATTATCTGCAATGGGATAGCCGCTGGAAGAGAATCAAGTATTCCACGCACACGGCAAGCCAAACCATCGGCAACAGCGGATGCGGCACAACCAGCATGGCGATGATTCTCGCAACGTGGATTGACCCGAAGATTACGCCCGTTGAAACCAGCAAACTGAGCGTTGATAACGGTTATCGCACATATTCGAGCGGAACGAGCTGGGGATTCTATGAATTCTGCTTCCGACATTACGGCGGATTCAAGAAGTTCATCAAAACGGGGAGCATCGAAACGCTTCAGGCGGCATTGCGCCAGGGCGCACTGGCGGTTTGCAGTATGAACAACAAGGACGGGCATTTCTGGACCAGTGCGGGGCATTTCATCGTTGCGGTCGGATGCGATGATAAATACATCTATGCCAACGACCCGAACAAGAAAACCGTCCCGAGGAAACAGGAAACGGCAAAGTTCAAAACCTGCATGAAGCAGGCGTTTATATTCTGGAAATAAACAAACGAAAGAAAGAGGGCAATACCATTGGAACAGTCGATTATCGTGGCACTTATTACGGGCGCAGTCTCCCTTGCGGGAAGCATCATGACCATGGTAGTGAGCATTCAGAAGAACAAGCAATCCAATGACCTGACACGTTACCGCATCGAAAAGCTGGAAGAAAAGGTGAGCAAGCACAACAATTTGGTGGAGCGGATGTATCACCTCGAACAGCAGGAAGCACTTGCGGAACAGCG
>CAVHAH010000026.1:7973-15799 GCA_963633785.1 bacterium | reverse complement strand
AGCGCAAAAGGCACGCTCAGATTCGCCGCCGAATTAATCAGGGGATCCTTAATTCAAACACATTTGAAGGAGGAGATTCCATTGTCTTGGTTTATTCTTGCACTGCTCGCTATGCTCTGCTGGAGCGGCTCCGATTTGTTCAGCAAAGTCGGTTCGAAACCCGATGATAAATACAGCCATTGGAAAATGGTAATGGCTGTCGGTCTGGTGATGGGCATTCACGCAATCATCACGATGATCAGCGGCGTGCGCGTCACGTTTGCGGACATTATCACCTATCTGCCCGCATCCTTCTGCTACATCCTTTCGATGGTTCTGGGCTATGTCGGTTTGCGCTATATCGAGCTTTCGATTTCCTCGCCGATTTGCAACACCTCCGGTGCGATGGCGGCGCTGTTCTGCCTGATTTTCCTGGGTGAAAGCCTGCCCGATTTGGACGTTACGCTCGGCGGAAAGGTCGTTACCCTGCCGCTCGGTCTGGTTGCCGTGATTTTGATGGCAATCGGCGTATTGATGCTGGGCATTGTGGAAACCAACGAAGACGAAGAAGTCAAAATCGAGCGCAGAAAGGTCGAGAATCGCCAGTATGCAAAGAGCATTCTCGCACTGCTGTTGCCGATTCTGTATTGCATTATCGATGCCGCCGGAACGGTTGTTGACAACATCATTCTGGAAACGTTGGATGAGAACGTTGCGAATACCGCATACGAATTGACCTTCCTGCTCATGGGCATTCTCTCCGCAATTTATGTGTTTGCGATTCGCCGTGAAAAGCCCGAAGTGCCGCGCGAAGTGCCGAAGCTGGTGGCCGCTGTTTGCGAAACCGTCGGTCAGTCCGCATACATATTCGCCATTTCCGCAAACATCGCCTCTGCGCCGATTATCTCCTGCTATTGCCTGGTCAGCGTAATCTGGAGCCGCATTTTCCTGAAGGAAAAGCTCTCCTGGAAACATTACCTCGCCATCGGCATTGCCGCAGTGGGCATTGCAATGATCGGTCTGCTCGACGAAATGTAATTCGAATTCTCCATACGGCATTCGTGCTGTATGGGGATTTTTTTCGTTCATTCCGAGATTGACGTTTCCGATTCGCTTAATGTATAATGAATGCATCAATCAATCCATGAGGGAGTGATTTTTTGAAATTCAATGTCGGCGAATGGGTTTTGAAACCCGGTGTAACGGTGCACAACTGCGAACAGATTCGGCAGGTGCGGATTGCGCCCGACCGAACAAGCGTGTATCTTTACGGCGTGAGTTATCGTGAAAACGTGCGCGGCTTGGACGGCCCGTCTCTTGAATTAACAATTACCGCACCGCAAAAGGATATATTACGCATTCAAACGTTTCATTTTCGGGGCATCCGCGCCAAAATGCCCGAATTTCACCTGAATGATGCGAAGCAGGCCATGCAAATCGCTCAATCGGAAAACGATTTGTCGATTGCATCGGGCGAATTAACGCTGCGCATTACATTCCGCCCCTGCACATTCACGTATTTCTATCGGGGAAAGCGCATTACCGCCGTGGGCGAGCGCTTCGGTTCGCCGATGCTGAGCACCATTCGCACGCCCGAAGGCGCATTCATGCGCGGACAGTTGGATATCGGCGTGGGCGAAAAGGTCTACGGCATGGGCGAACGATTCACTTCGATGGTGAAAAACGGTCAGGTGGTCGATATTTGGAACGAAGACGGCGGCACGTCGTCTGAAATTTCCTACAAGAATATTCCGTTCTATCTCACGAATCGCGGTTATGGCGTTCTGGTGAATGATTGCGGACCCGTTTCGTTTGAGGTTTGCACGGAGGCGACCACGCGCGTGCAATTCAGCGTTCCGGGCGAGAAGCTGGACTTTCTGGTTATCGGCGGCGGAAACATGAAGCAGGTATTGCGCAACTATACCAACCTGACGGGACGCCCCGCATTGCCGCCGCCCGAAACATTCGGTCTGTGGCTGTCTTCATCATTCACAACGTCTTATGATGAAAAAACGGTGCTGAGCTTTGTAGACGGCATGAAGGAACGGGGCATTCCGATGACCGTTTTCCATTTCGACTGCTTTTGGATGAAAGAAGGCGAATGGTGCGGTTTTGAATGGGATGAAGATATGTTCCCGAATGTCGAAGGCCTGCTTGAAAACCTGCACAGGCGAGGGTTGAAGGTTTGCGTTTGGATCAACCCGTACATCGGTCAAAAGAGCAAAACTTTCGATGAAGCCATGCGGCGCAACTTCCTGCTTCGCCGTGAAAACGGCGATGTCTGGCAATGGGATCTCTGGCAGCCGGGATGCTCGGTTTACGATTTCACAAATCCCGAATGCCGTGAATGGTATAAGGGCAAACTGAAGGAACTGATGCGTCAGGGCGTGGATTATTTCAAAACCGATTTCGGCGAGCGCATTCCCACAGACGTGAAGTATTTCGACGGCAGCGATCCCGTTCGGATGCACAATTACTATACGCTCATCTACAATCGCCTCGTGTTCGAAGCCATTCAAGAAGAGCGTGGCGAAAAGGAAGCCTGCGTGTTCGCCAGAAGCGCCACCGTCGGCGGACAGTGCTTCCCCGTTCACTGGGGCGGCGACTGCAATTCCACCTATCCGTCTATGGCGGAATCGCTGCGCGGCGGTTTGAGCCTGTGTCTGTCGGGGTTCGGCTTCTGGAGCCATGACATGGGCGGCTTTGAAGGAACGGCGCCCGAACACGTTTACAAACGCTGGTTGGCGTTTGGTTTGCTGTCTTCGCATTCACGTTTGCACGGCTCGGATTCCTATCGCGTGCCGTGGCTGTTCGGCGATGAATCCGTGGAGGTCTGCCGAGAATTCGCACAGTTGAAGGCAAAGCTGATGCCGTATCTGTATTCGCTTGCGGTGCAGGCGCATCAAGAGGGCGTACCAATGATGCGTGCGATGCCGCTTGAATTCCCGGGAGATATTTCCGCCGAAGATTGCGATCGGCAGTATATGCTGGGCGATGCGCTGCTGGTGGCGCCGGTTATGCGCGAGGACAATATCGGCGAATACTATCTGCCGCGCGGCACATGGATGCATTTGCTGGACAATCGCGTAAATGCGGAATACGGCTGGCATTGCGAGGAATACGATTTCCATTCCCTGCCGCTGTTCGTGCGTGAGAATACACTGCTGCCGCTGGGATCTTGCACCGACAAGGCGGTATACGCCTATGAATCGAACGTAACCGTGTGCCTGTACGCATTGAAGGATTGTGCACAGCGAACGGTGTATGATTCCTGCGGTCGGGAGGCATTCGGCATTCAGGCCCGTCGGAACGGCAACGAAATACATTTTACGATTACAGGCAACGCCTCGGGCTTGAAGATTCGCCTTATGAACATTCACGCCATCGAAAACCCGAACGGCGCAAAGCAAAGCTTCGAAGACGGAGATGTGTTGCTTACAGACTGCGAATCATCCATTACATTGAAGCTGTTATAACGATTCAAGGCTGAAAACCGAAATGGTTTTCAGCCTTGATGCGATTTATTTTTCCTGAATCTGTTTGCCTGTTAAATGCTCGATATCGATTATATATACCCGTGCACGTTCGGCAGACGATTCGATTTCCCGATCGGCAATGCTCTCTTCGGGAAAATATTTCATCGCAAAGCGTTTGAGCAGTGCTCTCGCTTCCGTTGAATCCTCTACCCTTTTGCATCGCCCGAACACGATTGTGCTCTGCACATACGGTGCCCACGCTTCTTTAAGAATGTGCTCGTTTCCGTATACGGTGAAGCAGACTTTATCGCATCGGTCGAGCGCTTCGACTTTTTGTCCCTCGCAGGCGCTGTGAAAAATGATGCGATTCTGCGCTTCGTCATACAGATAATTGATCGGAACGGCATAAGGATAGCCGTTGTCTCCGCTTACGGCAAGAACACCTCTGCGGGATTCGCGAAGCAGCTGCTTCGCCTCCTGTTCAGTGATTTCCCTCTTGGCACGCCGCATCGGTCGAAACATATTCCTTCCCCCTATCCAACCACGGTCAGAATCAACTGAACCAGCGCACCCAGTGCAAGCGAAAGCATCGAAGCGCCGATAACCAGCCCCGCTATGGCAAATGCGCCGCCGTGAAACGCACGTTCACACACGCGGTGCTGTCCGATTGCGGAATAGATGATTCCGTTGATTGCGGCGACAATCGCAGGAGCGATAAAGAAAAAACCGATTACGGTATTGCAAATCACGCCGAACAGACAAAGTACGCCCAGCGCAACCAAAGGAATCGCCAATGCGGAAATTGCGAAGCCGACCACGGCGATATCGTTTTTTTCGTGCGGAAGCAGCATTTACAGAACCCTCCGAATGATTTATATATACATGATACACGAAAGCATCCGTTTCGTCAACCTATAATCCGTGAAAGATCGTGTCAAGCAATTTCGGGAATTCACTTGCTCAAGATAACAAATTCTTTGTTGACGCATTCCGAAAAGCGTGATATACTTGTTTTTGCGATGATGAAGAGGAGTACCCGTTTAACGGCGCTTCAGAGAGGGCGGTTCATCGGCTGAAAGACCGCTCGGCGTGCAGCACGGCGAAGTCGCTTCGGAGTGTGTCGGGGGAACGGAAGTAGTCCGGCAGGGTGCGCCCTTTAACGCGCGCAGAGGCTCGCCTTTCAGGCGGGTGAATAAGGTGGTATCGCGGTGAAAATCGCCCTTGATTGGGAGATTTCGCCGCGTTTCTTTTTGAAAAGAAAGGAGATTGTTCCATGGAAGCCAAGCATGAATTCGAAATGGAAAAGGTCTTTCAGCCGCAGCAGATGGAAGGCCGAATCTATGAAATGTGGGAGAATTCCGGCGCTTTTGAGCCGGTGAAGGACCCGAACAAGAAGCCCTTCACAATCGTTATGCCGCCGCCGAACATTACCGGTCAGCTGCACATCGGTCATGCGCTGGACGAAATGCCGCAGGATGTGCTGATTCGCTATCACCGCATGAAGGGTGATCCCACGCTGTGGGTGCCCGGCACGGACCACGCCGCCATCGCAACGGAGGTAAAAGTGGTTGATGCCTTGAAAAAAGAGGGCTTGACCAAGAAGGATCTCGGCCGTGAAAAATTCCTGGAGCGCACATGGGAGTGGAAGCGTGAATACGGCGGACGTATTTCGCGCCAGTTGCGCCGTTTGGGCGTTTCCTGCGACTGGAAACACGAGCGCTTCACGATGGACGACGGCCTTTCCCGTGCGGTTCGCGAAACCTTCGTGAATCTCTATGAAAAGGGCTTGATTTATCGCGGCGATCGCATTATCAACTGGTGCCCGTGCTGCCAGACCGCACTTTCGGATGCCGAGGTGGAATATGTCGAGCAGCAGTCTCACCTTTGGCACATCCGCTATCCCGGCCCCGACGGACATGATGTTGTGGTTGCGACCACGCGTCCCGAGACCATGCTGGGCGATACCGGCGTTTGCGTGAATCCGAACGACCCCCGTTATACGGACCTGGTCGGCAAAACGGTGCTTCTGCCGATTATGAACAAGCAGATTCCCGTGGTTGCCGATGAATACGCCGATATGGAATACGGCACCGGCGCCGTGAAGATGACGCCCGCACACGACCCGAACGACTTCGAGGTCGGCAAGCGTCACAATCTGGAAATCATCCGCGTGATGAACGACGACGGTTCGATGAACGAGAATGCCGGCAAGTATCAGGGCATGACGCGCGAAGCATGCCGCGAGGCGATTGTTGCGGAATTGAAGGAGCTGGGTCTTCTGGTCAAGATCGAGCCGCTGACCCACAATGTCGGCACCTGCTACCGCTGCCACAGCACCATTGAAACCATCATCGGTTCGAAGCCGCAATGGTATGTAAAGATGGAGCCGCTCGCAAAGCCCGCAATCGAGGTTGCAAAGAACGGTTCTCTGCGCTTCATTCCGGAGCGTTTCGAAAAGACGTATCTGAATTGGATGGAGAACATTCGCGACTGGTGCATCAGCCGTCAGCTTTGGTGGGGACATCGCATTCCCGCATTCTACTGCGATTGCTGCCATTCCGTACACGTCACCCGTGAAGACATCACCGTTTGCCCGAAGTGCGGTGCGCCCGTGCATCAGGAAGAGGATGTTCTGGATACGTGGTTCTCGTCTGCGCTCTGGCCGTTCTCGACGCTCGGCTGGCCCGAAAAGACGGAGGATTTGGCATACTACTATCCGAACACCGTGCTTTCCTGCGGCTATGATATCATTTTCTTCTGGCTGGCGCGCATGGTATTCTCCGGCATCGAGCAAATGGGTGAATGCCCGTTCCAGGTGGCGTTGATGCACGGTCTGGTGCGTGATGCACAGGGACGCAAAATGTCCAAGTCTTTGGGCAACGGCATCGATCCGATTGAAGTTATCGACAAATACGGTGCGGATGCGCTGCGCTTCTCTTTGGTGATGGGCGTTGCGCCCGGCAGCGATATTCGCATGTCCGAAGAAAAAATCGAATCGTTCCGCAATTTCGCAAACAAAATTTGGAATGCAAGCCGCTTCGTGTTGATGAATCTGCAGGGCTTCGAGCCGCAGGGACTGCCGAGTGCGGACAAGCTCCAGCTCAGCGACAAGTGGATTCTGACCCGCTATCAGGAGGTTGTTCGCGAAATCACCGAAAACCTCGACAATTACGATATCGGATTCGCCGCAACAAAGCTGTATGATTTCGTATGGTCCACGTTCTGCGACTGGTATATCGAGATTGCAAAGCAGGGGCTGTATGCCGAAAGCGAAGAAACCAAGCATACCACGCAGGAAGTGCTTTTGTATGTGCTCACGGGCATTCTGAAGCTGCTGCATCCGTATATGCCGTTTATCACGGAGGAAGTCTACGGCTATCTGCCCGGCCATGATGGCATGCTGATTACCTCGAAGTGGCCCGAAAGCAAGCCCGAATACGATTTCACCGAGGAAGCCGCTCAGATGGAAGGCGTGATGGAGGTTATCCGTGCCATCCGCAATCTGCGTGCGGAAATGAACGTTGCCCCCGGCAAGAAAGCCACGCTGATTCTCAAGCCCCACGGCGATTGGAAGGATGCGCTTTCTGCGGCGGAGGGATACTTCAAGCGTCTGGCCGGTGCAAGCAGCGTTGAATTCATCGATGCAAGCGCCGCGAATCCTCAGAAGAGTGCCTCTGCGGTAACGGATCCGTGCGAACTGTTCATTCCGTTGGGCGAACTGGTGGATATCGATAAGGAATTGGCACGCCTCGACAAGGATTTGAAGAATGCCGAATCCGAGGTTGCCCGTGCAGAAGGCAAGTTGAACAACGAGAAGTTCGTTGCCAAAGCACCCGCAAACCTGGTTGAAGCGGAGCGTGAAAAGCTGGTGGCTTCCAAAGCGCGCGTTGAAAAACTCAAAGCACGCATTGCCGAAATGGAAGCACTGCGATAAGACAAAAACAAATGCATCCCGAGCAAAAATCGGGATGCATTGTTTTTTATGCGGTGATGCCTTTACAGCAGTTCCAAAAGTTTTTCGGTATATTCCCGGCAAGTGGCTCCGTTTTTATCCCCTGTGATTTTCACGGGATTTTCTTCGAGCGCCTTCTCCAAACGCTGTGCCGCTTCGGGACGGCAGATGTGGCGCAGGAGCATTGCCTGTGCTTTCAATATGCTCTGCGGATTGGCGTAGTCCTTCAGCCCCAATTCCACCATGCGCGGTGCGGAACCGTGAATGGCTTCGAACATCGCAAAGCGATCGCCGATATTCGCACTGCCCGCCGTGCCGACGCCGCCCTGAATCTGCGCCGCTTCATCGGTAATGATATCGCCGTAAAGATTGGGCAGAAGGAATACCTGGAATTGATTGCGAATGTCGGGATTCACGAG
>CAVHAH010000026.1:5832-7963 GCA_963633785.1 bacterium | reverse complement strand
ATTCACGAGATTCGCCGTCATGATGTCGATATACCAGTCGTCCACGGCGATTTCGGGATATTCCTGCGCCACTTCATGGGCGATGGCGGTAAATTTTCCATCGGTCTTTTTCATGATATTCGCCTTGGTAACGATGGATACCCGCTGTTTTCCGTTTTGCCGTGCATAATCGAAGGCCGCGCGTGCAATGCGCCGTGTTCCTTCATCGGTGGTCACCTTGAAATCCACCGCCATGCCGTCGAGACTCACGCCACGGCTGCCCAGAACGTATTCGCCTTCGGTATTTTCGCGAAAGAACATCCAATCGATGCCTTCCTGCGGAATACAGACAGGGCGCACGTTGGCATACAAATCCAATTCACGGCGAAGCGTTACGTTGGCGCTCTCCATTTTTCCGCCCATCGGCGTAGTGGTCGGCCCTTTCAAAAGCACATCGCAGGTGCGAATTTCCCGCAGAACATTCTCGGGAACGCTTTGATTCAACGCAAGACGGTTTTCGATGGTCAGCCCCTCAATCGGCTTGAGCACGATTTTGCCGCTTTGAATTTCATCCGCCAGCAGTGCATTCAGAACACGCTTGGCCTGCGTCATGATAACTTCACCGATGCCGTCGCCGTCGATTAAACCGATGGTGATAACATCCTTTTTCGAATAATCCGTTTTCGAAGTATCCATGTTTTCAATGCGCATGAGCTGCTCTCGAAGCAAAGTGCAGAAGGCATCCGCGGCGCTTTGAATCTGTGCATCGTATTTTCCCATTATCGATTGGCCTCCTTGGTGTATTCAAGCAAACCGCCCGCACGCAGAATGGCCTTCTGGCGTTCCGTTAATGTGCAGCGCAGCTTTGCCGTTTCTCCGCTGTCGCTCTTGAGCGTCACGAATCCGCTTTCGAAACCTTCGAAGATATCGGAAAGGGTCAGTTTGTCGCCCTGTTGGAAGCGATTGTAATCCGATTCGTCTTCGAATGTCAGCGGAAGAATGCCCGCATTGATCAGATTCGCCACATGAATGCGCGCAAAGCTCTTTACAATCACGGCACGAATGCCCAAATACATCGGCACAAGCGCCGCATGTTCGCGCGAAGATCCCTGCCCGTAATTGCTTCCGCCCAAAATGATGCCGTTTCCCGCCGCTTTCGCGCGCTCCGGGAACGAAGGATCGCATACTTCAAAACAGAATTCGCTCATCTTCGGAATATTGGAGCGATACGGCAACACTTTTGCGCCCGCAGGCATAATATGGTCGGTGGTGATGTTGTCTTCCACCTTCAAAACAAGTTCTGCGCTGATTTCATCGGTAACTTTCCGTCCCTTCGGGAAGGGCTTGATGTTCGGTCCGCGCAGTACCTCTGCGTTTCGAGCTTCCTCGATGGGCAGCGGCTGCAAAACGCCTGAATCATCCACGGCGAAGTGTTCGGGCATTTTCATTTCGGGAATGGGTTCGAGCGTCGTCGGATCGGTAATCACGCCGCAAAGCGCCGAAGCCGCCGCCGTTTCGGGCGAAACCAGATACACGCCCGCATCCTTTGTTCCGCTGCGTCCGAGGAAATTGCGATTGAACGTGCGAAGACTTACGCCGCCGGAATTGGGCGAAAAGCCCATGCCGATGCACGGTCCGCAGGCGCATTCAAGCAATCTTGCGCCGCTTGCGAGAATATCATTCAGCGCACCGCAGGAAACCAGCATCGAAAGCACCTGTCTCGATCCGGGAGAAACCGACAAGTCCACGCCCGGAGCAATCCGCTTGCCCTTCAATATCGCCGCCACCTTCAGCATATCCGACAGCGAAGAATTCGTGCACGAACCGATGCAAACCTGATCGACCTTCATGCCCTTGATTGAGGAAACCTCTACAACATTATCGGGGCTGTGCGGGCAGGCAATCATCGGTTCAAGCGTATTCAAATCAATCTCGATTACGCGATCATAAACGGCATCGGGATCGCTTTGCAGGGCAACGAAGTCCGCTTCCCTCCCCTGCGCTTTCAAAAATGCAAGTGTCTGTTCATCCGAAGGGAATATCGACGTCGTCGCACCGAGCTCCGTTCCCATATTGGTGATGGTTGCACGTTCGGGAACGGTCAGATTCTTGATTCCCTCTCCGCCCCATTCAATGATTGCGCCAACGCCGC
>CAVHAH010000026.1:0-5822 GCA_963633785.1 bacterium | reverse complement strand
AATCTGCAAGAGTTTCAGCGAAATGTCCTTTGCGGTCACGAACGGACGCAGCCGTCCCGTTAATTCCACCTTGAACATCTTCGGCATATTGATATAATAAGCGCCGCCGCCCATCGCAACCGCCACATCCATGCCGCCTGCGCCGAATGCCAGCATTCCCAAACCGCCGCCTGTGGGCGTATGAGAATCCGAGCCGATCAGCGTTTTGCCGGGCTTGCCGAACCGCTCCAGGTGCACCTGGTGGCAAATGCCGTTGCCGGGGCGGGAAAAACGCACGCCGTGTTTGGCGGCCACGGATTGCAGATACTGATGATCATCGGCATTCATGAATCCGCATTGCAGGGTATTGTGGTCCACATACGCCACGGAAAGCTCCGTTTTGACCTGCTCGATGCCCATCGTTTCGAATTCGAGATAAGCCATCGTGCCCGTGGCATCCTGGGTCAGTGTCTGATCGATTTTCAGCGCAATTTCCTGTCCGGGAATCATTTCGCCGCTCAAAAGATGTTTCGCAATGATTTTTTGCGCAATCGTTTTACTCATTTTGTCCTCCGATCATGTTCTCCATGGCTTTTTGGATGTGCATCGTCATCAGTTTTTCCGCTTCTTCGGCATTGCCTGCGCAAATGGCATCGCAGATTTTGTGGTGTTCACGGGCGCTCTTCGGTCTGCGCTGGGCGTTGACGATGGAGCTTTTGCGAAAACGCATGGCCTTTCTGTGCAGAGGGCGAAGCGTATCCATCAGAACATGGCGGTTGCAGACCCGATAAATGGAATCGTGGAATTCATCGTCGATTTCACGCATGCGATCGCAATCGCCCTTTTCCACATAGAAATCCTCCAGATCCATCAAATGCCGCAGATGCGTAATATCTTCTTCCGTTCGGTTCATTGCGGCATAGCGTGCCGCCAGTCCTTCGCACCGCAGGCGGATATTCATGATATCCTCCAAATCTTCCAACGTAACGCCCAATACGAGACTGCCCTTTCCCGTATCCTGAATCAGACGTTCCTGTTCCAATCGGCGAAGCGCTTCCCGAATGGGGGTTCTGCTGACGTTGAGCTGTTCCACCAGCTTCAATTCCGTCAGCACCGTTCCTCGGGCATAGACTCCGGAAACAATATCGCTTTCCAGCTTCTCGAAAACCTGATCGGCCAGAGAAATGGACTTGAACATATGCTTTCCTCCTATTCTTCGGGGAATCTTCCCGGTGCGAGCCGGTGAATCTTTTCCAGAATTTCCCCGTGGGAAATCATGGTCACTCGCCCGTCTTCATATTCCTTGTCAATCCAGACTTTTAACTGCGCAACCAGCGGATCCTGCTTGCCCAATTTTTCATCGTCTTTCAGGCGGAAGTGCCGGTTGATCCAGTAGGCGATGCCCGCCGCGCCGGAGGTCTTGCCGATTTCAACGGTTGCGGGGCGATTCAGCAGTTTTTCCGTGTCGAAAATGGTATAGATTTCCGCATCCTTCATCAATCCGTCGGCATGAATGCCCGCACGGGTGGAGTTGAATGCAGCGCCCGTAAAGGGCGTCATCGGCGGAATCTTATACCCGATATCCTTTTCAAAATACTCGGCGATTTCGGTGATTACGGTCGGGTCCATGCCGTCGAGCGATCCGCGCAGCGAAGCGTATTCAAACACCATCGCTTCCAGCGGAATATTGCCCGTTCGCTCTCCGATTCCCAGCAGACTGCAATTCACCGCACACGCACCGTAAAGCCACGCCGTTGAAGCGTTTACCACGGCCTTGTAAAAGTCATTGTGTCCGTGCCATTCCAGGCATTCGCTGGGAACATCGGAATAATGCTGCAAGCCGTAAATGATGCCTGCCACCGAACGGGGAAGCGCCGCCTCTGTGAACGGAATGCCGTAGCCCATGGTATCACAGGCGCGGATTTTCACGGGAATGCCCGCCTCACGGCTCAACGCCTGCAGTTCATTCACAAACGGAACCACGAAACCGTAGAAATCCGCACGGGTGATGTCCTCCAAATGGCAGCGGGGAATCACGCCTTCGTTGAATGCGTCTTTAACGGTGCCCAGGTAATAATCCAGCACCTGCGAACGGGTCATCTTCATTTTCTTGAAAATGTGATAATCCGAACAGGAAACCAGAATGCCCGTTTCCTTGATTCCCAAATCGCGAACGAGCTTGAAATCCTCCTTGCTCGCGCGAATCCAGCTGGTAATCTCCGGGAATTTCAGGCCGAGCGCCAGACACTTTTCCAGTGCCTCGCGATCCTTCTTGCTGTATATGAAAAATTCGGTTTGTCTGATGATGCCGTAAGGACCACCCAGCTTGCTGAGCAGCTTGTAGATATTCACAATCTGATCCACCGTATACGGCTCAACGGATTGCTGTCCGTCCCGAAGCGATGTATCCGTGATCCAGATTTCCTCCGGCATATTCATCGGTACACGGCGATGGTTGAAGGAAACCTTCGGAACCGTTCCGTAGGAATAAATGTCACGCTGAAGATTCGGCTCCTGCACGTCCTGAAGAGAATACTTGTAAGATTTCTGTTCGAGAAGATTCGTTTTGCCGGAAATTTCCAACATCGCGAGTGCCCCCTTCCGTTTATCGTTTTCGTATTTTTGTATACAATTATACGCATGCACCGACTGCGAGTCAAGCATTTTTTGTTAAGTATAATGAGGTGATACGATGAATAGCGAATTTTCGGTATTTTCATACATCCTATATGTAAATATGCAGTTAACTTCAAAGGATTCATTGTTTATCATCTTGCGTTAATTTCGTCTGAGAAATCTTTCTTCTTCTTGACAGTTAGCGCTATGTATTTTATAATTAGGCTGAATGAGAATCGTCCTACAAAGAGAAAAAGAGATTTGGAGGAATTCAATATGGCAACGAAAATTACCGTTATCGGCGCAGGCAGCGTCGGCTCTACCATTGCATTCATGATGGCCGTAAAGGGCATTGCTTCGGAAATCGTAATCATCGACATCAACGAGAAGAAGGCGCTGGGCGAGGCCATGGACATCCGTCAGGGCACGCCGTTCTGCCAGCCCTGCAAAATTTATGCCGGCCGTTATTCGGATGCGGCGAATTCGGACATCGTGGTTATCACTTCCGGCATCGCCAGAAAGCCCGGTCAGACGCGTTTGGATCTTACGCAGACGAACGTGAATATCATGAAATCCATTGCGAAGGAAATCTCCGTTGTGGCGCCGAATGCGATGTACGTCATCGTCTCGAACCCCGTTGATATCCTGACTTACGTTTTCAACAAGGTGACCGATATTCCCGAGAAGCATATCATCGGCACGGGCACGCTGCTCGATACCGCACGCCTGCGTTCCCGTCTGGCGGATTATCTGAATGTTTCCCAGCAGAATATTCACGCCTATGTTCTGGGCGAACACGGCGACAGCTCGTTTGTTCCGTGGTCGAATGTGCGCGTAAGCAGCATTCCGCTTGAGCAGTTCAAGTCCGCCACCACCAAGCCGGATGCGATTCCCGCAGAGCTGAATTATTCGGACATCGAAGAATATATGCGCACTTCCGGCGGCAAGATTATTCAGCGCAAGGGCGCAACCTTCTACGCAATCGCCATCTCCGTTTGCCACATTTGCCAGTGCATTCTCGACAACGGCAATTCCATTGTTGCGGTTTCGACAATGATGCACGGCGAATACGGTTTGGAGGACGTTTGCCTGAGCTTGCCGACGATTATCAATGCGGATGGCGCCATGGCCAAGGTTCTGCCCGAAATGACCGACGAAGAGGTCGAGAAGCTGCGCTTCAGCGCCAAGACGCTGCGTGATATCATCGATCAGGTCAATCTGTAAGGAGCGCATTCCATGGAGGAAAATGTCCGCCCCGCCATTCCGCGCACCACGATGGAGCGAATGCCGGGCTACCTGAATTATCTGCGCATGAAAACAGGACCGGAATACGAGCGTATTTCCTCTACGGTAATCGCACAGGAAATGAACCTTTCGGCAATCACGGTTCGCAAGGATCTTGCATACATTGCCAACGGTCGTCCCCGCATCGGTCACAAGCGCGAAGAATTGATTACCCGAATCGCTTCGCTTCTGGGATCAAGCGAATGCAATTCGGCGGTACTGGTAGGTGTGGGCAATTTAGGGCATGCACTTTTGTGTTATAAGGGATTTGAACACTACGGCATGCGCATTCTCGCCGGTTTTGATATCAACAGCCATTTCATCGGCAGTGAAATCAACGGCAAGACCGTTTACCACATCAACAACCTCTACTCCTTCATTCAGCGCACGGGAGCAAGCATCGGCATTATCGCCGTTCCCGCACCGAGTGCGCAGGAGGTATGCGATCGCATGGTCGCCGCAGGCATTCGCGGCATTCTGAATTTTGCGCCTGCACATTTGCGTGCGCCGCACAATATCGTGATTCGCTATGAGGATTTCGCCGTTTCGCTCGCTCTGCTCGCCGTGGCCACGGAGCAAACGGAACACACGGCATTCACTTTGCCTGAAAACAAGTAAACAAGACACAGGATGCGGGTTCTTCCCCATCCTGTACTTTTTGGAGGAATATAATATGAAACGTCTGCCCTTTGTTCTGCGTGTTCATGAAAACGCAAAGCCCGATTTCGAAGCACTGCGCCCTGCGCTGAATTCGCTGGGAGCGGCGAATTTTTCCGTTTGGGGCATTCGGGATTTTCTGTTCGTTTACGGTGAATACCCCGACAACGTCACGCCCGAATCGCTGAATGCGCTGGCGGAATCGCTCTCGGACTCCTGCGAATGCTTCGCAAAGGCGGGAACCCTTCCGCTGATGTATCACTGCATCGGCATTGTTCGGGAAGACAAGTCTCTGATTCGCCATCGTGTATTCGCAACGCATCTTCACCCCGATTGCGCCGCAGAATACAAGCGCCGCCACGATGCGCTGATTGCACAGCGCGGCGATACCGTTTCTCCCGGTCCCGAGAGCAATTTCACCATCTGGAACGCCAACGGCTACATCTTCGGCTATTGCGAGATGGTGCGCTCCTATGACCATGAAATGACCGATGAAGAGCGCCAATCCACCATCTCATGGGAAACGCGCCAGCTGGAAATCATGGATTGGCTGACGGATGACGTGGACTGGATGACCGGCGAACACCACGATTCTTCACGCCTTCTGTGGAAATTATAATCACATTTTTTTATTAAGATATTATAGATTATAATTTGATATTATGATGCGAGTGTGCTATAATTGGTTCATTACAAATCCATGAGGTGGTTAAAATGACCAATTTAACTATCATTTTTCGTATCTTTTTGGCAATTCTTTTAGGAACAATCATCGGCGTAGAGCGTGAAGTCAAGCATCGCCCCGCAGGAATGCGCACGCATATCCTGGTCTGCCTCGGTGCATGCATCATTTCTCTGATTGAGTCGCAGTTCATTGCATCGCTGAGCGCAAGCACGGAATCGAACATTGCATACAATTTCGGCCGTTTGTCTGCGCAGGTAATCAGCGGCATCGGCTTTTTGGGCGCAGGCACGATTCTGTTTTCCGACCGTCGCATCACGGGTCTGACAACGGCGGCATCTTTGTGGAACACGGCCTGCCTGGGCATTGCAATCGGCTACGGCTATTACCTGATTGCAATCGTCGGCGCCCTGTTCGTAATCATGGTTTTGCTTTTGATGCAGCGCATCATCCATGTGCGCGTGTCGAAGAAGGTTGAAATTCGATTTGTGCACCGCGTGGAAACCATCGAATACATCAACAAGTATTTCGACGAGAAGGTAATTCGCGTAATCGATCAGGATTTCAACGTGACCAATTCAGACGGACAGAACATCTACACCAA
>CAVHAH010000025.1:0-16060 GCA_963633785.1 bacterium | reverse complement strand
ACGCGCGAATCGCAGAGATAATCTTACTGCGCTTGATGAACGTATCGCGGGATTCGTCGTTCATAATCAGGTCCAGATAGCGCTGGCGATAGCGGGTATCGGTATCGGTCAGGCCGTGGAACTTCTCCGGCAGCGGATGCAGGCTCTTGGTCAAAAGCGTAACTTCCTGCGCATGCACGGAAACTTCGCCGGACTTGGTCTTGAACACAAAGCCCTTGATGCCGATTACATCGCCGATATCATAGGCCTTGAAGTCCTTGTAGGCCTCTTCGCCGACATCGTCACGGCGCACATAAATCTGAATGCGTCCGTTCAAATCCTGCAAGTGCGCAAAGCTCGCCTTGCCCATTACACGGCGCGACATCATTCTGCCCGCAATGCAAACGGTCTGATTCTCCAGCGCATCGAAATTCGCAAGAATTTCGCCGGAAAGATGAGTGCGGTCATAACGCACGATTTCATAAGGATTGCGTCCCGCATCGACAAGCTGGGTCAGCTTTTCCAGACGAATGCGGTCCTGTTCGGAAGCGGACTGCTCCTGCAGCTCGTTATTCTTCATTTCATCTGCCATTTGGGGAAACTCCTCTCTGTATCAGATCTGCCGAATGCAGACTTGGAAACAGCCGACTGTTCAGCCGGCTGATTGCTATTTTAGCGTTTGCGGATAGAAAGAACCTTCAGTCTGACATTTCCGCCGGGGGTCTTCACGTCTACGCTTTCGCCGATACGCTTGCCCACCAGAGCTTCACCGATGGGTGATTCCTGGGAGATGAACAGCTTCATCGGGTCTGCCTCGGTGAAACCTACGAGCGTATATTCCTCTTCCTCGTTGAATTCTTCATCGAGCACGCGTACAACGGTGCCAACCGCAACGGTGTCGGTGGAAACTGCGGAATCATCCACGAATGTTGCGTTGCGCAGCATCTCTTCAACTTCCGCAAAACGGCCGTACACACGAGCTTCTTCTTTCTTCGCGGCATCGTATTCGGCATTCTCGCTCAAATCGCCGAAGCCGCGGGCAACCTTGATTTCCTCGGCAACGCGCTTCTTCGCCTCGACGAGCTCAGCAAGTTCCTCTTCGAGCTTTTTCTTGTCGGTCAAAGTCAGTTCACGATTCTCAGCCATTGCCAGATTCCTCCTTGGATTTTACAGCATTTGTCAATAATTGTACCGCAACCGGGCACTTTTGTCAAGCATCGCAAATACCATGTTCTTATTTTCGATGCAAAATTCGATATATGAGATCCATATCCATGCCGCTGCGCACGATATCGGCCAGCTTATCGTATTGCTGCTGTTTATAAAGGTGAATATCAAATGCGTGCAGGCCGTTGGGGTCGATGTTCTTCTGTCGGCAGATTGCATTCAGAACGGCATCGCATACGCCGTTTGCATCGAAAATGCCGTGCACATAGCTGCCGTAAACGTGACCGTTTCCGCTCAGGGGCGGCATGGTTTCCTCGCTTCGGCCCATGTGGATTTCATAGCCTTCATAATGCATCCCGTTGAGCGTTTCCAGCATTCCGCCAATGCCCGAAAATTCGCCCGACACCTGCGTTTGCACCTTGTTGCCGTGGAATACGGTCTGCATGGGCAGCAGTCCGAGCCCCCGTATTTCGCTGATTCCCGCCGCTTCAACGCCCTGCGGATCCGAAACGGAGGTTCCCAGCATCTGATAGCCGCCGCAGATGCCGAACACGAGCGTTCCGCCCGCCGCCATCTTGCAGATTGCCGCTTCCAGACCGCTTTGACGCAGCCAAAGCAAATCCGAAATCGTGCTTTTCGTGCCCGGTAGGATAATCATATCGGCATTGTGCAAATCGGACACGCGCTCGACATAGCGCAGGGAGACATTCTCGTAGCGTTCAAAGGGCGAGAAATCGGTGAAATTGGAAATTCGGGGCAGGCGAATCACGGCAACGTCAATCAGCTTCCTTTGCGTGCTGCGCGTGAATCGCTCGCTGAGACTGTCTTCATCGTCGATATCCACATGGGCATAGGGAATCACGCCCGCAAGCGGCACATTGCAAAGATTTTCCAGCATCTGAAGCCCAGGTTCGAGAATGGCCCGATCGCCTCGGAATTTATTGATAATCGTTGCCTTAACGCGCGCTCTCTCCTCGGGCTGTAAAAGGGCGATTGTGCCGTAAAGCTGGGCGAACACGCCGCCGCGATCGATATCGCCGATCAGCACAACGGGCGCATCCACCAGTTCCGCCAGACCCATATTCACGATATCGTCCTTTCGAAGGTTGATTTCCGCAGGACTGCCTGCGCCTTCGATGAGAATCACGTCATATTCATCGGCAAGGCTGTTGTATGCTTCCATAATGGTCGGAATATATTCACGCTTATGCGCATAGTATTCCATCGCACGCATATTGCCCTGCACCTGTCCGCCCACAATCACCTGACTGCCCACATCCGTTGTCGGCTTGAGCAATATCGGATTCATTCTGACATCGGGCGCAATGCCGCACGCCTCCGCCTGCACAACCTGTGCACGCCCCATTTCGCCGCCGTCTGCGGTAATGAAAGAATTCAGCGCCATATTCTGGCTCTTAAACGGTGCAACACGATATCCGTCCTGACGAAGAATGCGGCAAAGTCCTGCGGTGAGCAGGCTCTTCCCCACATTGGACATCGTTCCCTGAAGCATCAAGTTCAGTGCCATTCCTTTTCCTCCAACGTTTGCCGAATCGCCGCAATGAGCCGCTCGTTTTCCTCGTGCAGGCGAACGGCGATGCGATAATAGCGGTTATCCAGGCCATAATAGTTTGCGCAGCTGCGAATGAGAATCCGCTTTTGTTTCAATGCGGCATCCAGCCCCGCCTGTCCCCGAAAGAGCATGAAATCGGCTTCGGACGGGAACACTTGCATGCCGAGCCGTGAAAGTTCACGCTGTAAATACGTGCGTTCCTCGCCGATAATGCGCTTCGCACGGTTGAGATATTCGCCTTCCTTCAGTGCGGCTACTGCGGCGTATTGCGCCAACAGGGATACGTTCCACGGCTGAACGGCATTCGCCATGCGCATCAGCAGTTCGGTGTTCGCCGACAGACAGTAGCCCACCCGAGCGCCCGCCAGCGCATAGCTCTTCGTGAATGCCTTGAGAATCAGAAGATTCGGATATTCCGCCAGCAGGTTCTTGGCGCTCGGGGCATTCGTGAAATCAAGGAAGCATTCATCCAGCAGCACCTGCGTATGCTGTTGTGCGCAGAGGTCGAGCACCTGTTCCAGCAGGTTGCGATTGATTGTTTGACCGCTCGGATTGTTGGGCGTGCACAAAAAGAGTGCATTCGGTCGGTGGGTGCGCAGAAAATCCGCAAGCCCTTCATCGGCTTTGAATTCGCTTTCGGAGGAAAGGAACCAGCGAATCATTTGCGCCCCGTGATGCTCGGCCGCCAGGCTGTATTCGCAGAATGTCGGCGCAAGCTCTGCGGCAACCTTCGGGCGCAGGGCATCGCACCATGCGTAAATCAGTTCCGCCGCACCGTTTCCGCAAAGAATCCACTCCCGACGGATTTCTTCATGGGCGGCAATCGCCGAAACCAGATTTCTGCAATACGGATCGGGATATTGCCTAACGTGCCGTGCCGCTTCGCAAAGGGCGTCAATCACGGAAGGCGGCGTGCCCAGCGGATTGATGTTCGCCGAATAATCAAGCACGGGTTCGCCGCCGTAGACATCTCCTCCGTGCGGGTTTTTCGTTTCGTATAGCATAAATAAATCCTCAAACAATCAAAAGTGCCTTTATTCCGCCGAACAACACAAGCGCAATCACGGCTGTGCACGTCATCAGGCGACAAGTGCGGGGAATATCCTCGTTTTCGATTTCACGCTTCGCCGTTCCGATAAACTGCTTCTTGTGCAATACGCCGTGATACCACGCATCGCCTGCCAGGCGCAAACCGAGCAGTCCCGCACAAACGGATTCGGTCTGCGCCGAATTGGGGCTTGCGTGCTTATAGCGATCGCTGCGAAAAACCCGAATGCCGTTTTGAACGTCCAGCCGCAGAATCGCACCTGCCGCCAGCATCAAAAGCGCCGACAGTCTTGCCGGTACAAAGTTGAATACGTCATCGAGCTTTGCGGGGAAAAAACCTATGTTTTTATACGGCTCTTCGATATAGCCCAGCATGGAATCCATGGTATTGACCGCCTTGTAGAAAAAGCCGAGCGGCGCACCGCCGATTATCATAAACAGAAGCGGAGCAATCACGCCGTCCGAAGTGTTTTCCGCCACCGTTTCCACGGCCGCCCGTGCCACGCCCTTCTCATCCAGGCGTTCGACATCACGGCCGACAATCATGGATACCGCATAGCGTGCCTTCGAAAGATTGCCTTCCCGAAGCGCATCGTATACCTTCATGCTTTCATCCCGAAGGGATTTGGTGGCCAATATCTGCCAGCACATGATGCTCTCCGCCGCAATCCGCAGCCACGGATGCACCCACCCCAGCAAAAGCAATACAGCCATCGGAATCAACGTTGACAGCGCAACCACACATATCCAAATCAGCGCACCTGCCGCCCGTTCGCCGATATCGGTTTTGGGACACAGCTTGCGAAACAGGCGTTCAAAGGCGGTAATCATCTTGCCGATGCCGATCACGGGATGCCACAATCCGTGCGGGTCGCCCACGATCAAATCCACGCCGAATCCGATAACGAGTGCAATCAAAGAATTCGTCATTCCGTCACGCTCCCATGCTGCATGGTGAAAATATAAACGGGATTCTGCCCCATCATAAGTTGATGCGTGCCGAGTTTGCGGGCTTTGGAAACCTGCAGGCAAACCGTTTCGGTAAAGGAGAAACCGTTCATGCATTCGGTTACATCCGCAATGCTCTCCAGCGATACCGCAGTAATCACAATTCGGGCGTTCGGATTTTTGTCAAGCGCCGATTGTATGATTTCACGCATATTCCCGGAGCTTCCGCCGATGAATACATGCGTGGGCGCAGGCAAATCGCCGCAGGCCTGCGGTGCGCATCCCGCAACAATGTGCATGTTTTTCACGCCGAAGTGCGCCTGATTCCGTTGAAGCAGTTCCAGCGCATTCTCGTTTTTTTCAACCGCCCAAACACTTCCCTTTTCCGCTTGCATCGCCATTTCGATGCTGACCGAACCGCTTCCCGCACCGATGTCCCAGCAAACGGCATTCTGCGTCAGGCACAGTTTTGAAAGGCAGACGCTTCGAACTTCGCTCTTGGTCATCGGAACGAGCTTCTCCTGCGTTGTGCTGCGCAAAAAGGCCTCGTCGGGCAATCCATGCGTCACAATCGCATTCGGATGATCGTTTTCAATCAGCGCCACGCTTAATTTATCAAAGCGTTCCTGCGCCAAATCCCTTGCCGTTCCGCATCGGATGCGCTCGTTTGAATAGCCCAGCCGTTCGCCGACGCTGATTTTCACTTCTCCCAGCCCGGCATTCACCAGCGCCGTGCAAAGCTCCGTCATGCCGTTTTCACCGCCGACCAGCGCAAAAATTCTTTCGTATCGGCGCACATCCGCCGTGATGTCACGCTCACGCCCGTGCAGGCTGATGGGAACAACGTCTTCATAATCCGTTTGAAGGCGTGCGCAAAGATAACTCAGCGAACTGAGCCCCGGCAGAAGGCGCACCTCATAATCCTTCAAGAGCGGCAGGAGCTTTTTCGTTCCGCTGAAAAAACCCGTATCGCCCGACATGGCAACCACGCAGTGCGCATTCTCGGGGTGGTCGTGAATCCACGCCGCAATTTTTTTGGGATCGATGGCGTCCACCTTCGTGCGGCACGGCGTTTGCACCGCATCCAGCATGCGCTTTGCGCCGAGAATGCAATCGGCATTCAGCAGTGCTTCCCGAACCTCGGCGGTCTGCGCTTCCGCTTTCCCCGGACCGATGCCCACAACAGTAACTCTGCGCCCGATTTTCAAGCCGAATTCCACGCAAAGTCTGCGAATGCATTCTTGCAGCGACAGGCCGCTTTCCTCCTGCGGTCTGCCGACCACAATCATGCGCACATTCGCTTCTTTCGCCGCAGCCAGCTTATCATCATAGCCGCCCACCGCACCGCCGTCTTTGGTAACAAGCCAGTTGGCCTGTATGCCCTTGAGCATGGCGACATTCATTTCTTTCGAGAACGGGCCCTGCATTGCGAAAATGTGGGCATTCGCAAGTCCCGCCGCATTGCAGGCCTCCAAAGAAGATGCCAGCGGCAGCACTCGTGCCCAAACGCGTTCGGAAAAATTCGGGATTCTCCCGTAAAGCGGCAATTCTTTGCTGCCCGTTGTCAGAAGAATATTGCCCTGCGTTTGTTCCAGAAAGCGAATCGCCTCTTCGGTAGAGGCCACGAAAACGGTATCCTCTGCCGACAGCGAAGCATCCCGCAGAAGCCGCCAATGCGCTGTTTGCGTTTCTTCGCAGGCGGCGGCGATGCTTCGGGTAATCGATGTGGCATAGGGGTGCGTTGCATCAATCACCAAATCAAAGCGTTCACGGGAAAGCATGCCGACAATCTCCCGAATCGGCAGGCGTTTGGCGGAAACCGTCAGGTTCTGTGATTCGGGCAGCAGCTTTTGACCGTAATCGGTGGCAACGCATACGGTTGTTTCGCAATCCTGTCCGGACAGAAACTCGGCGAGCTTTCTTCCTTCCGTTGTGCCGCCGAAAATGCAAAATCTATACATCGCGATATCCTCTCGGGGTAATCAATTCACCCGACACAACCTTTGTTTGCGCATTCCCGATGAAAACCGTGCAGAACATATCAATCTGCGCATCCCGAAGTGCTTCAAGCGTCAATACCGAGCGGCTCTGCCCCTCTCTTCCGATATTGCGCACCACGCCGCAGATGCGATCCTTCTCCAGAACACGCAAAAGGATATCGCAGGCGTGCTTCAGATGGTCGGGGCGGCCGTGACTTGCGGGATTATACAAAACGATGGTCATGTCCGCCTGCGCCGCACACAGAAGGCGTTTTTCGATTTTCTCCCAGGGCGTCAGGCGATCCGAAAGGCTGATTACCGCAAAATCATGGGTCAGCGGCGCACCCAGCACCGCCGCACCGCTGCAAGCCGCAGTCAATCCCGGAACCACCTCGACATCGGGTTCGCTCTCCGTGCCCCGCAGTTCATACACCAGCGCCGCCATTCCGTAAATGCCGCTGTCGCCCGAACAGATAAGCGCCACGTTCTTTCCCGACTTCGCCAAATCCAGCGCCATGCGGCAGCGCTTCGCCTCCTGCGTCATTCCGGTAGAAAGAAACTCCTTTTCGGGGTAGCTCTCCCGCACCAAATCGATATATACCGGATACCCCACAATCACATCGCATTCACAAAGCGCCCGATCGGCGGCGATGGTCATATTCTCATGATTCCCCGGGCCGATGCCCACAACACTCAGCTTCGCCAAAATTTACCTCCCAATGTTCCTCCGCCACAGCCACGGTCACGCCGTTCTCGGCGGTTTTCTTTACGATTAAACGTTCTGCGCCGAACAACGCCGCACGCTCGCAGACATTGTCCACGCCTGTCACGGATTGCACAAACTTCGATGCCGTGAATTCACCCGAAACGCCTGCCAATTCTTCGGATGAATAAAAGCGCACCGCCCAGCCGTTTTCGCCGCACGCATTCAGCAATCCTTCTTCGTCTTTCTTCAAATCAATCGAGTACACGCCGCACACGGCATTCACATTCAGCTTATGCTGTGCAAACACATTCCGAATCGCCCGTTCGATATTCTCCTTCGCCGTTCCCCTGCGGCAGCCGACGCCGATATGCAGCACACGGGGCGTTAAATACAGCGTTTGTTCAAACAGAGCATTCCTTCGAACCCCGATGTATATGCCGAGATTGCCGCTGTCGCAGGCGATAACGCCGTTTGGAAGTCCGCCCTTTACGGGTGCTTCGCAATACAGCGGAACATCGCCTTCCAATATCGCCGCCGAAACCGCCTTGGCCTGCGCCATGCTTTCTATAACCAAACCGTTCTGCGTTGCCCACGCATCCACCGAAAAGCGATTGTTCACATCCGTGGCCGTGGTAATGACCGCCGTTGCATTCAGCAATCGTGCCGTTTGCGCCGCAAGGGCATTGGCGCCGCCGATGTGTCCGCTGAGAAGCGAGATTACGAAATTCGCCCGTTCGTCGATACAGATTACCGCCGGGTCCGTTCGCTTGTCGGCAACAAAGGGCGCAATCTCCCGAACGGCAATGCCGCACGCTCCGATAAAAATCAGGGCATCCGATTGCTTGAATTCAACGCCGTAGATGTGTTTGTCCAAAGGCAGAAAGTCCTTCTCCTCCAGCCGATTCACGGCATAGCGGGAAAAGCAATCCCCTCCCCTTGCATTCACGATTCGGCGGGCAACCGCACAGCCTCGGTGGCTGTATGCGAAGATGGCGATATTCATACCCGACTCTTTCTGAATTCCGTTGAAAAATCGGGCGCATACAGGCGAGACCGCTCGTAATCTCCCTGCAAACAGTTGCCGATAACAATCAGCGCCGTTTTGGTGAGCTTGTTCTGCGTAACCGTCTCGTGCAGCGTTTTAACGGTGCATCTGAATATCTTCTCCTCCGGCCAGGTTGCCTTATAGACCACCGCCGCAGGGGTGTTTTCCGCATAACCGCCCGCAAGCAGGTCTTCCTGAAGCGTTTGGGTCAGCGACGTGCTTAAATAGAGCACCATCGTTGCCTGATGCTGTGCCAGTGTGCGAATGCTTTCCCGTTCGGGAACGGCCGTTCGCCCTGCGGCGCGGGAGATAATCACCGTTTGGCTGACCTCGGGCAATGTGTATTCCGCCCGCAGTGCCGCCGCCGCACCGCAGAATGCGCTTACCCCGGGGCAGACATCATAGGAAATGCCCAGCTTTTCCAATTCGTCGAACTGCTCCCGAACCGCACCGTAAATGCTTGAATCGCCCGTGTGCAGCCGAACGGTCGTCTTGCCCGATGCTTCCGCCGCCTGAATCACCTGCAGAACCTGTTCGAGCGTCATTTGTGCACTGTTGTGAATTTCGCAATCCGCCTTTGCATAAGACAGAAGCTCGGGATTCACCAGCGAGCCCGCATAGATGATTACATCCGCCTGTGAAAGCAGTTTCGCCCCACGCACGGTAATCAGATCAACCGCACCGCTTCCGGCTCCGACAAAATGCACCATATTCAACCCTCCGTTATAACTTTCAGCAGCGCCGCCGCACCCGATGTTTGGCACAGCAGCCCGTATTCCTTTGAAAAGATGATTGCGCCCGCTTCGAAATTCTCGGCGCATTTGTGATTCAGCATCTGCGAAATTCTGTCGCTCAGCCGCCCGAGAAGCGGTTCAAACAGGTTTTCTTCCTTCAGAATCCGCAAAGCATCATCGCAGGTTGCGCAGCGAAGCATTTCATCGCACCGCGCAATCGGCAGCCCCAATGCGGCGGCGTGGGCGGTCATGATTTCCATTCGGCAGTCTCCGTATTTTGAATGGGTGTTCCACATGCCTCCGCCCAGTTTCACGAGCTTGCCGATATGCCCCACCAGAAGCGCGCCCCGAAAACCGAGCTCCTGGCAAATCATCAGCGCATCGCCGATGAAATTCGATGTCAATACCGCCGTTTGCGGATCGATTCCGATTGCGTTTTTGATGAAATCCGCTCCGTAATTGCCCGGCGTGAGCAACACGTATTCCGCACCGTTTTCCTTCCTTTGGCGAAGCTCTACGCGAATGGTATCCACCAGCGCCTGTTCGCTCATCGGTTCAACAATGCCCGTGGTGCCGAGTATGGAAATGCCGCCGACGATGCCCATTCTCGGATTGAATGTCTTGCGGGCCAGCGCTTCGCCTTCGGGGGCGGAAATGATAACCTCGATTCCGCCGTGGTAATCAAACATTCGGCAAACTTCCCGCACATTCTCGCAAATCATTTTCCTCGGAACGGAATTGATTGCCGCCGCCCCGACGGGCTGATCCAGTCCCCGTTTGGTTACACGACCCACACCGATGCCGCCGTCAATGCGAATTTCGGGCGCATCCGTTTTTCGAACGGTCGCAAAAATCAGCGTATCGCGCGTTGCGTCCGGGTCATCGCCGCTGTCCTTTCGTATGGCGCAGGAAACCTGTTCCTGCGATATTTGTATTTCCAGAACATTCAGATTCAGTTCGATTCCCTTGGGCGTCAGCAGGTGAATGCTCTCCTTGCGCATACCGCCGAGCAGCATCCACGTTGCCGCCTTCGCCGCCGCCGCCGCACACGACCCCGTGGTATATCCCAAACGAAGTTTCTTTCCGTCCTTAACGATATATTTATCCATATCAGCGCTTGATTTGATACAGCATGGCGTTGCAGATTGCGGCGGCGACATTACTGCCGCCCTTGCGTCCGCGCGCCACGATATAAGGAACGCGATTCTTTTCGATGATGAGTTCCTTGCTCTCCACCACGTTGACGAATCCGACGGGCACGCCGATAATCAGATACGGGTTGATTTTGCCCGCCGCCATCAGTTCTTCGAGCGCAACCAGCGCCGTCGGTGCATTTCCGATGGCGAAGATGCATCTTTTGTGAAGCTCGGCGGCCTTTTGCATCGATATCATCGCTCGGGTTACGCCCAGATTCTTCGCCTTTTCTGCCACATCCGCATCCGACATGAAACAGTGCACCGTACCGCCCAGAGAAGCCAAAATCGTTTTATTGATTCCCGATTTGGCCATTTGCGTGTCCGTTACAATGTCACAGCCGCCGCGCAGTGCCTCGATTCCGATGCTTACGGCGTGCGGCGAAAAAACGAGATTGTCCGCATAATCAAAATCCGCCGTTGTGTGAATGGCGCGCTTGATAACAAGCTCGTTTTCCGAATCGAAGCGGCGATCTCCCAGCGTTTGCGTGATGATTTCAAAACTGCGTTTCTCAATCTCCATCGGTTTAATCCATTCCGCCATAATGCTTCTCCTTTCGACAGGCCCGATAAAAATTCACGGCAAAGTTCGGATTTGCACAGAAATGAAAATGCGGAAAGCCCGCATAAAGCGTATCGCTTATGTGAACGCAGGGCCAACTGCGCCCCGTCGGCTTGATTGCGCTGAATCCGTTTCCCGTGTCGGACGCATCCCAGTGGTGAAATTCGTGAGCGGGAATCGCTTCACCCTTTCGGCAGAGCAGATTGTCTTGCTGTGCCGTTAAGGTGATATACCCGAAGCGCGTGAGCTTTCCCATATCCCGACAATCGCCTTTCAACAAAGCCGCCATCGGTTGATCGCCGATTTTTTCCGTGAGATACATGAATCCGCCGCATTCGGCAATACAGGGAAGCCCCTGTTCCAACGCATGGCGAATCTCTTTGCGCATTTCTGCATTCGCACTCAGCTGTTCTGCGTATAATTCGGGATAGCCGCCGCCTAAATACATTCCGTGAAGATTCTCGGGCAGATGCGCATCCTCAAGCGGGCTGAACGGCACAAGCTCCGCCCCCATTTTCTCAAGAAGTGCCAAACTGTCCGAATAATAGAAGCAAAATGCCTTGTCCTTCGCCACGCCGATGCGCACGGTATCAGAACATTCGGGCACCTCATAAGGCGAATAGGATATCGATGCGGCGCTGCGGGCAAGCTCGAGAATGCCGTCTAAATCGATATACTGTTCCGCCGCATGGGCAAGACGCTGCATTTTGTCTTTCAGATTCTCCACTTCGAGCGCCGTAACCAGCCCCAAATGCCTGCTTTCCAGCGCACAATCCGCCATTTGCGGAAGAAACCCGAGCGGGCGAATACCGAGGCGTTCTTTGATTGCATCCGCCAAAGAAGCGTAGCTCATGGCGGTGCATCCGTTCAGAATCACGCCGCAGATTCCGTTGTCGGGCATGAATTGCATAAAGCCCTGCACCGTTGCCAAAACCGACAATGCGGCGCCCTTTGCCTGAACAATCAATACCACGGGACTTTGCGTTTTTTGCGCAACCTCGAATGTGCTTGCACGAACGGACGTCAGACCCAAGCCGTCATAATAGCCCATAACGCCTTCGATAACCGTTATATCGCAGTTCGCCGAATTTTCATGCAGAAGCTGCCGCAGCATATCCTCTTTGAAAAAGAAGGTATCCAAATTGGAAGTCTTTGCGCCGATAATGCGGCTGTGAAACATGGGGTCGATATAATCGGGACCGCATTTCGCCGCACCCACGCGCAATCCCCGATTGATCAGCGCCTGCAATACGGCGCAGGTCAGCGTTGTTTTGCCGCACCCGCTGTTCGTTCCCGCAAGAACGATTCGTGGAATCGATATTGGCATAACGACCTCCTTCAGTGCACAACGATGGTTGCGAAATAACTGACGTTTTCGGGAATCTTCGATAAATCCCGATAAATTTCCTGCGTGGGCAGACCGCAATCGGCCACAAGTGCCGCGCGATTCAAAAGCCCCGCACGCTTGATTGCGTCAACGGTTTTGTGAATGGCTCTGCCCGATTTCATCAGCACCTTCGTTCCCGAAAGCGAAAGCGCTTCATCGAGATTCGCTTCGGCGGGAATGATATGCAGGGGCAATTCCATTTCGGTAAGGCTGCACCCGAGAACGGAAGCCACGGCGCAAAAGCTCGTTACGCCCGGAATCATCTCCGTTTCAAACCCGTGCAATCGGATTCGCTCCGAAATATAGCACGCCGTTGCGAAAACGGATACATCGCCGAGATTCACCATTGCAACATCCAGCCCCCGTGAAAGCGGTTCCGCAACGGTTTCGACAATCCGATTGTAGCTTTCCTCCCGAAGCGCCGCATCGCGGGACATCGTGAATGCGAGCGGCAAAACGGTCTTATTCTCCAAATCCACTGCGCCCTTTGCAATTTCCAGCGCAAGCATTCGCCCGCTCACGGTTTGCGGTGCGGCGATAATCGGGCAGTGTTTCAGAATTCTCGCCGCCCGAAGCGTAAGCAGTTCGGGATCGCCCGGGCCTACGGACACGGCATAAAATATTCCTTTTCTCTCGTTCATGCGATTCCCTCAGGGAACAAAATCCAGCGCATCGAAGCACGGATCGTATTTCCCGCATTCCATGTGGTACAGTTTCGTGATGTATTCCTTCGTGAAAATCTCATCGGGCGTTCCCATGCGGTCGATTTTTCCGTCCGCCACGCAAACCACGGTGTCCGAAACCCGTGCGGCCAAATCCAGTTCGTGAAGCGACATCAAAACCGCCAAATCCTTTTCACGAACCATTCGCTTGATGATGCTGAGCAGTTCCAATTTATATCGGATATCGAGATAGCTCGTCGGTTCATCCAGAACAATCAATTCAGGCTGTTGGCACAATGCGCGCGCCAGCAATATCCGCTGCCGCTGACCGTCGCTGATTGCCGAAAAGGGGCTGTCGGCAAACGCCTGCGCATCCACCTGTTCGAGCGCCTCATAAATGATTTTTCTGTCTTCTTCTCGAAGAATGCCGAATCGGCCGGTATAGGGATAGCGCCCCGTGCTGACCACATCCCGACAGCTCATCAACTCCGCATCCATTCGCGCCGTCATCATGATGGCCATGGATTTTGCGATATCGCTGCGGCTGTGCAGGCGCAAATCCTTGCCGCTGAGCATCACGGTGCCCGAGATTTTCGGAAGCTGGGCAATCACGGTTTTCAGTATGGTGGATTTTCCCGAACCGTTCGGGCCGATCAGGGTAACAATCCTGCCCCGACCCACTTGCAAAGCCACGTGTTCAATCAGCGTTTTCCCGTCATAGCCGACCGATAAGTCCTGCGTTTCCAAATAAGGATTCATATCAGCCCGCCTTTCTGTGCACCATCATATAGATTACAATCGGAGCGCCGAATATTGCCGTTACGGAGCTGATGCTGATTTCCGTCGGGGCGAAGGCCGTGCGTGCAATCAAATCACAGCACAGGCAGAAAACGCCGCCGCCCAGCCAGCACGCCGGAATCATCCGCAAAGGATCGGCCGTTCGAAACAGCGATTTCATCAGATGCGGCACCGCAATGCCCACAAACGAAATCGGACCCGCAAACGCCGTTACGCAGGCGGACAATACGCTCGACAGCAGAATCAGCGCCGCGCGAAACCGCTTAATCGGCACGCCGAGATTCTGCGCATAAACTTCGCCCAGCTGATAGGCGCGAATCGGTTTGGAAAGAAAAAAAGCCGCCAGCAGTGCCGCTCCGCATACGATTGCCATTGTTGCGACATTGCTTCCGCTCATGCCCGAAAACGAGCCCATTGACCAGTTGTGAAGATTCACAATATTGGAATCATCCGCAAACGTGACCAGAAAATCGGTCAGCGCCGAACAGATATAGCCGATCATAACGCCGCAAACCACCAGCAAACTCATGCGCTTGACCTTCTGCGAAACCGCCAACACAAAGCCCATCGACATCATCGCTCCGATGAATGCCGCAAGAATCAGCCCCGCCGAAGAGGAAACCTTTCCCCGACTGAGCAGGGCAATCATAAACAGGGAAACCGTCAGCTTTGCGCCCGATGAAATGCCCAATACAAACGGTCCCGCAATCGGATTGTGAAAGAATGTTTGCAGCAAATAGCCCGAAACGGACAGCGCGCCGCCCAGTATCATCGCCGCCATAACGCGCGGCAGGCGAATGGAAAGAATGATACTGCGCTGCGTTGAATCCGCATTCCGACCCGTGAATATTTTGATTATTTCCGAAACAGACAGCCGAACGCTGCCCGCCATTACATTCAGAATGATAAAAAAGAACAGGAGCAGAAGAAGCAGCGCAAAACCGCTCCATGTTCTGCCTTTTCGATTCAAAGCCCTGCCACCCCTTCTGCTTTATGTGAGCTTATGCAAATAAAGAAGCTCGTCGTTTCCATTGCCCGTTAAAACGGCATGAACATCCAGTATGAAATTACCGATTCCGAGCGCTTCCTGATAAAAATTCTTGGAAACGCACCAGACATTGCCCTCCTGAACCGCCTTGAAATCGGCCAGCAGCGGGCTTTTGCTCAGGAGCTGATCCATCGTTTGCATTTCGGCATCGATGTTGCTGTTGTAAATCAACACATCCGCATCCAGCGCCGCATTATAAAAGGATTCCATTTGCACCGTCATGGTGGACAGCGCATTTTCTTCCTGCGATTCATCAAAAAGCACGTATTCGCCGCCCGCCATCGCAATGGCTTTTGCGACGTAATCGCCCGATTTGCGCACGTTCACCGCACCGCTCGTTGTGATATAGAAGAAGGCGACACTCTTGCCCGTGGGCGTCTGGTCAATCACGCCTTCAAGGCTTTGCATCAGCGATTCGAAATAGGTTTCGGCTTCATCCTCTTTATCCACGAGTGCGGCATAAAACTTCAGCCATTCCATACGCCCCAGCGGATTCGATTCATAGCTTGAACGCTCCACCAAAACGGGAATGCCCAAGCTCTGCATCTGCTCGATAACCTCCGGCGTGTGATAAATCATGGTATTCTCAATCACCAAATCACAGCTGTTTGCCAGAACGGTTTCATAGTCCGGTGCGGAATATTTGCCCGCATAGACCATTTCGCCGCTTTGCATCGCCGCCTTTGCGCTCTCGATATACCAATCCTTTTCCCGCAGACTGCTCAGGCGGATATGATCCACGGCATTCAGCTCGCCGAAATAATCCATTGCCGCCGTGGCCACCAAATAAATGTGATCGAGCGGCTTTTGCAATATCGTTACATTCTGATCGATATCGCTCGGCACGGGCGCACCTTCGTCAACCACCAGGAAAGTCTGATCCGTGCCGATGGTCAAAAGCGTATAATCGTCGCCCTCGTGCGCAACGGTGAACTGCGTTGCGTAAAGAAGCGGCACCTGCTCGTCAAAGGTCATATCCTTCCAGGAAACCTCGGCCGATGCCGAAGCGCCGAATATGCAGGCCATCAGCGCCGCGGCAATCAGCGTTTGAATTCTCTTTTTCATTCTGCAATCTTCAAACTCTCGGAATTGAAATTCAGCGTGTATTCGATTTCGTGGGGCGTGCTCATGGCGGTGGTATCGCCGATGACCGTGATATCCGTATCCAGTGCGGCCACGGGGATTTCAAAGGTCGAACCGTTTTCGGTCGAGAGCACATCGTAGCGCACGTC
>CAVHAH010000024.1:13848-16132 GCA_963633785.1 bacterium | reverse complement strand
GATCGTATTCCTTTCTCTTGCGCTGGTTTGCGCAATGGCAGTATTCACTTGCACTGGACTTACCCGCAATTCCGCGGCAACGGCTGAATCCACGGTGGCCGAACCGACTACCGACACAAGCCCCGCCGCATATGTTGCGGCAAAGAACGCCAATTCCGTTGTGGGCGTTCTGACCAACACGCAGAGCTGGTCGAGCGAAACCGGCGTGACCGATACCGCTGTGGCACAGGGTTCGGGCGTTGTGATTCGTGAAGGCGGCTACATTGTAACCAACAACCACGTTATCGAAGACGGCACCGCTTATCAGATTCTGATGCCCAACGGCGACAAGGTGGACGCAACGCTGATCGGTGCGGATTCCTCCATGGACTTGGCGGTTCTGAAGGTGGACGATGAGGACGCCGCAAACAGCCTGGTTCCGGTAACCATCGGTTCGACCTCCGAGCTTCAGGCGGGTTCTACCGCAATCGCAATCGGCAATCCGGGCGGCGAGGTTCTGGCGAACACCGTTACGCAGGGCATTATCTCCGCTCTTGAAAGAGACACCGTTTCCGCTTCCAACACTTCCCGCTCCATCAGCTACATTCAGCACGATGCGGCAATCAACAACGGCAACTCCGGCGGCGGCCTGTTCAACTACAAAGGCGAGCTGATCGGCATTAACACCTTGAAGTATTCCGGCAGCGCCTATTCCTCCGTTACCTTCGAAGGTCTCGGCTTTGCAATCCCCGTTGAAACCGTTACCGAAATCGCAAACGACCTGATTGATTACGGCAAAGTGCTCCGTCCGGGTCTGGGCGTTACGGTGCGTGATCAGGACGGCCCCGATGAGCCTCTGCAGAGCAACGCTCCCGCAAGCATCTGCATTTACGGTGTGAACGAAGGCGGCGCGGCTGAAAAGGCCGGCTTGAAGCAGTACGACTTCATTACCGAAGTAGACGGCGAGCGCGTGACCACCATGCGTGAGCTGACCAAGATTCTCGATTCCCACGAAGCGGGCGATACCATTGAAGTAACCGTTATCCGCTACAATCAGGCGGGCATTTACCAGCAGAGCAGCGGCATCAACAGCATGTTCGGTTATGGCTACGGCTATGGTTACGGCTACGGCTACGGCAATGACAACAGCGATTCCTCCTCTTCCTCTTCCGGCACGCTGGTTGTAAGCGGCGGTTATCAGGAAATCACCGTTGAAGTTACGCTGGAGATTCTTGATTAAGTCAAAAATTCATACAAAAACCACGGCACTGCAATCGGTGCCGTGGTTCTTTTTATGCCGCAATCGGCGAATTACAGTCGGCTCGGCGATGCGGACAGTTCCTTCATGGTTTTCGCAATGAAGAATGCGGAGATGATAAAGGTTACCAAATCCGCCACGGGCATGTTGTACAGCACGCCATTCAGCCCGAAGAAAATCGGCAGCAGAATGGGCAAACCGCAGCCCAGCAGGATTTCACGAATCAGGGAAATTGCCGACGACAACGCCGCCTTGCCGCGCGCCTGCAGGAAGATGAACGTTCCTTTGTTGATGGTGGCCAGCGGAAGCATGCACAGATACGTGCGGAAGCAGCGCACGGCGAATTCGGTGTAGTAGCTGCTTTCATTGGCGGCGCCGAAGATGTTAATCAGCTGATTGGGCAGCAGTTCCACAATCAGCAGTGCAACAAAGCCCGTGATGAATTCCGCCTTCAACAGAAGCGCAAACAGCTTTTTCACGCGCTCTTTCAAGCCTGCGCCGATATTGTAGCCGACCACGGGAATGCAGCCTGCGGACAGTCCGACGGCAAACGCAATCACGATTTGGAAGAATTTCATCACAATGCCCAGAACAGCCATGGGAATCTGCGCCAGTTCCTCCTGACCGAACACGGGGTCCATTGCGCCGTACTTCATGGTCATGTTCTGCACAGCCGCCATGGACGCCACAACGGAAATCTGGCTCAGGAAGCTGGTGATTCCGAGGGGCAGATATTGCTTCATCAGTTTCGGATAAAGGCCGAAGCTGCTCTTCTTCAGCTTGATGGCCTTCATGCGGGTCATATACCACACGGCCAGGAAAGCGGTCAGCATCTGACCGAGGATGGTGGCCCATGCCGCACCTGCCATGCCCCAGCGGAAAGTGTAGATGAAAATCGGATCGAGAATCACATTCGCGATAGCGCCCGCCACCGTGGAAATCATGGCGAATTTCGGGCTTCCGTCCGAACGGATAATCGGATTCAGGCACTGGCCGAACATATAGAAGGGCACGCCCACCGAAATAATGGTGAAATATTCTTTGGAC
>CAVHAH010000024.1:0-13787 GCA_963633785.1 bacterium | reverse complement strand
ATTCAGGCACTGGCCGAACATATAGAAGGGCACGCCCACCGAAATAATGGTGAAGTATTCTTTGGACAATTCAAACGTGCGCTCGTTCACCTTGCCGCCGAACGCCGCCAGAATCTGATTCTGAAACAGGAAATAGACGGCCGTGAGCACTGCGCTGACAATCAGGCACAGCACCGTTGCGCTTCCGACGCTCTTATGTGCATCCTCCGGCTGACCTTTGCCCAAGCTGATGCTGACGAATGTGCAGGCACCGTCGCCGATCATCACGGCGATTGACAGCGCCACCATCGTCATCGGGAACACCACCGTGTTTGCGGCGTTGCCGTAAGAGCCCAAATAAGATGCGTTTGCAATGAAAATTTGGTCGACAATGTTGTACAAGGCGGCAACCAGCAGGGAGATGATGCAGGGAATGGCGAATTTCTTCATCAACTGACCGACCGGCTGTTCCGCCATAAAGTGATTATCACGTTTTTCCATGGGAATGAACCTCCTTTTTGTGATGGCTGTTTCGATTATGGAGTTTCCTGCTCCAGAACCTGTTCCAATAATGTTCGGGCGGCAGAGACAATCCGATCAATCTGCTCCCGATTCACGCCCTCATAGTGAATGCCGCAGCGAACGCATACGGGCACTCGCCAGCGTTCGGCAAGTCGGGATGCCCATTGTTTGCCGATTACATCATCCCGATGATTTTCACGCAGGAGCGTTTGCTGTTTTCCGTTCGCCTCCGCCAGCGTAACGGCGCCCACATGGGTGCGGCAGCCGCCGAAAATGCCCACATCCACGCCATCGTCCAGCCAAACGACCGAGGCGGTTAGGGTTTCCCCCAGGCAGGGAATGCTGTAATTCACTTCATTCCCTCCCAACGGCGGAAATTCGGCGCGGCAAGGTCAAACATCGCCAGCAGTTTTCCCGTTATGTGGCGGGTTATCTCCTGAACGGATTGCGGATTCGAATAGTATTCAAGCATCGGCGGAACGATGATTGCGCCCGCCTCGGTCACCGTTTGCATATTGCGGATATGAATCAGCGAAAGCGGTGATTCACGGCAGCACAGCACCAGTCGGCGGCGTTCCTTGATTGTCACGTCTGCCGCACGCAGCAGCAGGCTGTCGGAATAGCCGTTCGCAATTCCCGCAAGCGTTTTCATACTGCAGGGAACAATCAGCATTCCCCGAGTTAAGAAGCTCCCGCTGGCCGCCATTTCGCCGATGTTTTCATTATCGCACAATCGCTCGCAAAGGGGTTTGAGCGCCTCGGGCGACAGATTGCATTCCTGCCGAAGCGTTATTTCGCCGCCGCGGCTGATAATGAGATGAACGGGAACGCCGATGTCCTTGAGCGTTTTGAGCACATCCACTGCTACGGGCGCACACGATGCTCCCGAAATGCCGACAATCAGCGGCGGATTCGCAACCACTTGTCTCCACCTCAATTCTCCCGATAATCGGGCACCCATTTTTCGGGATTGACTTCCCGAAACGCCGCTCGGGTGAATCGGCGCTTCTGTTCAAAGGGCACGGTGCAATCGAAGATGGTTTTGCAGCTGACTCCCCGCGCGGGAATGGCGGCATTGTATTCCGGTCCGGCGCTGGGGTCCAGCGGATGACAGCGCACGCCCGGCAGAAACACCGTGTCCAGATTGCCCTGATAGCGGGTATTCAGCGCCCACAGCACATCGTCGGAATCAAAGATATCCACATCTTCATCCACCAGAATCACATGTTTCAGTTCGCTGAATGCGCTGAATGCCAGCAGCGCCGCCTGACGCTGTTTGCCCTCATCGGTCGGCACGGTTTTGCACACCTGAAGAATCGCCATATACTTGCCGCCGCCCGCGCGATGGCTGTATACGTTTTTGACCTTTCCGGGCATCGCCTTATCCAGCAGATTCAGAATGGCCGCCTCGGTGGGAATGCCCGCCATGTTGACATGTTCTTCGCTCGGTCCGATGCAGGTTTGCATAATCGGATGCCGCCGATGGGTCACGGCCTTCACCTTGATTTTCCAACAGACCGAAGACGCAACGCCGTTGTAACCGGGGAATTCGGGCATTGCGTAACCCGTGCGGCTGTTCTGATCCTCCTGAACGCGAATGCCGGGCACAATCTCGCCTTCGATAACGTATTCCGCATTGGCGATGGCGCGTTCATTCACCGTAAGGCATTTCACCATTCGCACGGGTTCTTGCCGAATGCCGCCCGCAACGGACAATTCATCATACCCCAGCGGCGTGGTCGGCGGTTCAAAACATGCGCCGATTTCAATCGCAGGATCAACGCCGATGCTGACGGAAATCGGCAGCGGTCTGCCCAGTTCTTCGCATCGCTCCGCCATGGCGCCGATATGCCGACTGCCCGGCTGGAGGAAGATGCTCAGTTCATCACGGCTCTGAATGCACAGCCGATGAATCGTTACATCGCTGCAGCCCGTGTCGGGATGCGTGGCATAACACATTCCGAGGGTGATATACGGGCCTGCATCGAGCGGCGTGTTGGTCGGTGCGGGAAGCAGCCGAAACAGGTCGAAATCCGAATCCGCCGCATAATGCACAACCTCCTGACAGGGTGCCGCTTCCTCTGTCGTTATCGGCGGAATGGGCTGCAAAACGCTCTCGCAGAGCAATCGCCCCACATCCTCTTTGGCAACGCCCAGCAAATCCGCCACCCGTGCCCGACTTGCCAACACGCCGATAGCCACCGAGGCATCGGGATGTCCCTTGATGTTGTGAAAGACCATGGCGGGGCCATTCACCCGAGTGGGGCGTTTCACCGTTCCGCCTGCGCCCACATAGCGATACACGCCGGACAGTTCGGCGGCGGGATCGACCATCACATCCGTTTCCACCAGTTGATCGGGGCGATTCCTGAGAAAGTCCAACGCATCCCGCAAACTGCGAATGCCGTTGTCTGTACGCTTGATACCCGTATAATTGCACCTCACAATCAATCACATTCAAATTCTCGCCATCATGATTTCACGCACAACCGAATTCGTCTGCTCGGCTATTGCCGCCGGACTGCATCGGAAATCCGACTTCTTCAGAAAACTCCCTCGATGCATAACATCATGAGGGAGTTTTCCGAGAATACTTTTATACCAAATGATACAGTTTCTGCGCATTGCCGAAGAGCATTGCGTTCTTTTCCTCCTCCGTTATGTTCAGCGCGCGAACATAATCGGGGCCTTCGTTGCGCCATACGGCTTTCACGGGAGAAGAGGAACCGTAAATAATATGGTCTGCGCCCAGGATTTTCACCGCCGTTTCCAGCAGTACCGTTCCCCAGGGCTGTGCATGGCTCATTTCAAAATAAATGTTGTTTGCCAAATGCTTGCGCATACTGTCGGGCGTGGCGGCAAAGCGGCCATCGTCAACCACCGGTCCGTGGGGCATCAGCATTTCCTTGAATGTGAAGAAGCCGCCGCCCAGCATGGAATGCACCAGCTTTACATTGGGATACTTTTCGAACATGCCGCTGAAAAGCTCTCGTCCGACGGCAATCACCTGATCCTCACAGCGGCCCAGCGATCGGCGCAGGTTGTTATAATCCTTAATCGACTGATATTCCACCGGCACGGGCGTATGGTGCACATAGGCCGTCATGCCGTATTCATTCATCTTTTCAAACAGCGGGGCAAATGCCGAATCATCCAGATACATCTCGCCGTAGTGGGCGCACAACTGGATTCCCTTCATGCCCAGCGTGTTGATACAGCGATCCAGCTCGGCCATCTGCTGCGGCTGACCCCAGGGCGGAATCACCGCCAGCGCCGTTAACCGACCGTTGGAGCGTTTCGCAAAATCGGCCATGCCGTCGTTGAAGTATCGGCACATGTCCAGGCTCATCCATTCGTGCAGGCACGGGACTTTCATCACGGCCTTGTCGATGCCCGCTTCATCCATGGCGGCCAGCATGCCTTCGAGCGTGTAATCGCCTTCGATGTAGTCCACACCGGCACAGCCCACGGGGCGTTCCACAACGATTTGCTTTTTCCCGTTGCGTTCTATCATTTTGCAGGCAGTGTTGTAAGCACGGGGGGCGTCCATAAACAGCCGCGCCCGCAGTGCGTCATCCGTGAACATCGCCTCCGGGAACCAATATATATTGGCATCAATCACCATAGGGCATTCCTCCTCGCTTGCTTCTTTATGCATTCGGATTATGCTGTTTTTCATAAGGGATTGCCGATTCAATCACGCCCACAGCCGCTTCGCAGATGCAGGACAGTGCAAACAGCACACAGGGCAGTCCCGACGTTTCGCCATTCACCACGCCGGCAATCACGGACATCAAACAGGTGAATGCTATGGCACCCGCCGCCAGCCGTGCCCACAGCACGCAGGTTCGGTGCCCCGATTTATACTGATACACCGTTTGCTGTTTCGGCGCCGTGAGGCACGCAAACAACGGAATGGCCTCGATGACCAGGCAGAGCAAACTCAACCCCAGCCCGATTGCCGTATACCATGCGCTGTTGCACGCCGTTCGTTGAGAAGCTCCGAGAACCAGCAGTACCGCTCCGCCGATGTACAGGCTTATCAGCCCCGCCGTTCGCAAACCGCGCTGAATGCGCGTCAGCTTCGGAACATACAGAAAATCCCTGTACGTTCGCTTCGTATGCATTTTTCCATCATCACCGGGCATTTTTTCCTCGGTATAGCCCTCAAAAAAGCGATGATATGCATTTCTGCCCATAAGCAGCCTCCCGACTAATCGTGAATATGGCGAATATCATAAGTGATGGAGGTATCGGCGTAATTCATGCGGCGCTTGAATTCCAGTCCCGCATTGATGTCCTTCGGGCCGTCGCCGGGATGCGGAATGCGGCGCTTCCAAATGCGCCGTCCCTGTTCATCAATGCGTTCCTCGCCCGGAAAACGACCGGGCTTCACGGGTTCGCCCTCATGCCCTGCCAGAATGTATTCGGCGCACGCCAGTTGGCGATCAATCATCTCGGGATTCAAATCCGCCCAGCCGCCTGCGCACATCCGATCAAAGCGATCGCGATACGGCATCAGCTTTTTCAGGCAATCCGCCCAGTGGCGAACGCTTCCGTGCAGGTCTTTTCCGAAAATCATGAATTCATCGCCGGAAAAGAGGATGCGCTCCTTTTCATCAAGGAAGCACAGACTGCCGACTGCATGATCGTTCACCAGAAAAACCTTCAATTCACGGCCTTTGAGCGGAATCACATCGCCGTCCGTTACCAGCTGTATCGGATAATCGCGCGGGAAGGTGATTCCTTCAAAGCTGGGAAAGGGAATCGTTGCCAGCGGCTTCGTTTGTGCGGACATATACGCCAAATCGAAATAGCTGTTGTTCGCCGTGTGGTCGAAGTGATCGTGGGTGTTGCATATTTTGGAAAGCGGTTTCTCGGTCAGGGTTTGGGCGTATTCGCGAATATTGCCCGCACCGTAGCCCGAATCAATGAGAATCGCCTCGTCGTCTCCCTCCAGCAAATAGGAAAAATCGCCGTCGGAAAGAATCTGCCAGGTGCCCGGCGCAATCGATTGTGATTTGAAATACGGTTCATCCATTCGCTGAAGGCTTCCGTCTTCCGCCTCCAGCCAGATGTCGTGTTTGCAGGAAAAATCAATCATAGTATTCTCCTTTACCGAAGCCGCTGTTCAAACAGCCACTCCCGAAGCGCTTTGATGTCGTAGGCCTTGACCCAGGAGCAGATATGGTGCGTTCCGCCGTGCACGGGCATCGTGTCGGGAACCACGCTTCGCCCCTCAAACCAGGTCAGATTCAGGTTGTTGTTTTTCTGTTTCTGACTGCGAATGGCGGAATCAATCCATGCGGCATCCGAGCGGGCATTCACATGTCCGTAGCCCACTTTTCCACCCTGCTTTTCCATGTTGTGCAGGCATTCGCGCATAATCGGCGACGCTTTTTCATCGCCGCTTGAAACCACGGCCCATATATTTTCGCTCCATGCGGCACCCATCCGTTCGGGATCCCACTGGCCTGCCACCAGAAGGAATCCTGCGAAATAATGCGGATGGCGAAGCATCAGTTCGCAAAGCATCATCGTTCCCATGGATTGACCCGTTCCGTAGAGGCGCTTTCTGTCCATGGGATATGCCTGACAGAGGAAATCCATCAGTTCGATTGTCGCTTCCGCTTCCCAGGTAACGTGGTAATCATCATCCGCACATTGGCGGGTATACTGCGGCGCAACCACAAAACAGGGGCGGCGGTTATAGTATGACTCGATGGCCCATACCGTTGCGCCCGTTCCCTGCAAAAGCGGAGCTTTTATATCCGTTGAACAGGAGCCCAAATCGTGCATGAACAGCACAACGGGATATTCCTGCCCCGGAACCATGTGGTCGGGAACGTAGAGATTGTAATTCAGCTGATTGCCGTTGTGGGTTGTGAATGTGCAGGCGGAGAATCGCTCGGCAATGCCGAAATCCACGGCGGTCGTCTCTGCACAGAACGGCTCAACGATATTGCCGGATGCCATTTCAACATTCTGATTCTGCGAAACCTTCAGAATCGGGCGGCGAATGGAAATTCTTCCGTTCGGACCACGGCCGATTTGCTCGCAAATATCCAGCGATTCCGAGTCGCTTTCCAGAAGCAGCTGCACGAAATGCCCCTCCCACAGGGGTTCGCCGCGTGCGCTGTCGGATATGCAGAGGCCGGTAATCTTATAGCCATCCACCGCAAACATATCCGCTTGCAGATTGCCTCGGGTAACGGGTTCGCTGTATTCAACCGCCACGGCCGAAATTTTCTGACCCGATCCGTAGGCGGAGGTTACCACATTCATGCTCAGCACGGAAGCATTCTCTCTCATGTTCTCTCTTCCTTTACTATTCCGAAGTCGGCGGTACGGTGCGAAACGGTATCGGCACCGTACCGTTGTTTTCGGAATTACAGATTGTTCAGTTCCTTTGCCCGACAGCAGGAAACGAAGTGATTGGGCAGAAGCTCCTGCAGTTCCTGGGGCTGACGGCACTTTTCGCAGGCATAGGGACAGCGTGCGGCGAAACGGCAGCCCGGTTTGGGATTGATCGGCGAAGTGATTTCGCCCTGCAGGTGAATGCGCTCGTGCGGATGATCGATATCTGTGGAAGGAATCGCCGACAAAAGCGCCTTGGTATACGGATGCAGCGGCATTTTGAACAGCTCCTTGGAGGGAGAGGTTTCCACCAGCTGACCGAGATACATCACGCATATATCATCGGAAATATGCCGCACCACGGACAAATCGTGGGTCACGAACATATACGTCAAGCCCTGCTGTTCCTGCAAATCCTGCAAAAGATTCAGCACCTGCGCCTGAATGGACACGTCCAGCGCCGACACAGGCTCATCGCAAACGATGAAATCGGGATTCAGCGCCAATGCACGGGCGATGCCCACGCGCTGACGTCTGCCGCCGTCCAGTTCATGCGGATAGGCGTGGCGCAGGCGTTCATCGATGCCCACCAGGTGCATCAGGCGTTCGGTTTCTTCCATTACCTGCGCCTTGTTGTACTTCTTGGACAGCAGCAGCGGCTCGCGAATCACATCTTCAACCGTCTGTCTGGGATTCAACGAAGAATAGGGATCCTGAAAGACGATTTGCAGCTTTTCGTTGATGCGGTGCATCTCCTTCTTGGAGACGTGGGTGATATCCTCGCCGTTCATGAAGATTTGACCGTCCGTGCTCTCCAGCAGGTGAATCACCGTGCGTCCCAGGGTGGACTTGCCGCAGCCGGATTCACCGACCACGCCCATGGTGTGTCCCTTCTCGATTTTGAAGGTCACGTCGTCCACGGCGTGCAATGTTCCCTTCGGCGTTTCAAAATACTTCTTGAGGTGTCTGACCTCAATCATCGGTTCGCTCATGGATCAGACCTCCTTCGCTTTCTTCTCGGCGGCGATAACATCCAAACGGCAGCAGCGGCACAGATGACCGCCGCCCACATCCTTCAAAGGCAGATGTTCCTTGCGGCATTCATCGCAGGCATGGGGACAGCGGGGGCTGAATGCACAGCCCTGGGGCAGATTGGACGGATCCGGCGGAAGTCCCTCGATGGGCGAAAGTCTTTCCACATCCTTGTCCAGTTCGGGCAAAGACCCGAACAGACCGATGGTGTAGGGATAGAGCGGGTTGTGGAAAATCTGTTCACGGGTGCCGTATTCCATTACCTCGCCTGCATAAATCACGGCAACGGTGTCGCAAACCTCCGCCACAATGCCCAAATCGTGCGTAATCATAATCATGGAGGTGCCCAGCTTTTGGCGCAGTTCCTTAATCATGTCCAGCACCTGTGCCTGAATGGTCACGTCCAATGCGGTGGTCGGTTCATCGGCCAGAAGCAGTTCGGGCGAACAGGCCAGCGCCATAGCGATAACCACGCGCTGCTTCATGCCGCCGGAAAACTGGTGCGGATATTCATAATAGCGTTCGCCGGGGATGCCGACCATCTCCAGCATTTCCTTCGCCTTCTTAACGGATTGCGCCTTGCCGCACTTCTCGTGCAGCTCGATAACCTCGGCAATCTGTTCTCCGATGCGCATGATGGGATTCAGGGCGGTCATGGGGTCCTGGAAAATCATGGAGATTTTCTTGCCGCGAATCTTCTGCATATCCTTTTCATGCAGTTTCAGCAAGTCCTTGCCTTCGAAAAAGATTTCGCCGTTGGGCACTTGTGCGGGCGGCTCGGGCAGAATTCTCAGAATTGCCTTGGCAATAGACGTTTTGCCTGCGCCGGTCTCTCCCACCAGTCCGATGGTCTTTCCCTTTTCAAGTTCGAAATCCACATGGTTGACCGCATGAATAACATCGCCTTCGGAGGTGTATTCCACAGTCAAATCCTTCACTTGCAACAGCATATCTTTTTGTTCCATGGTACAGCCTCCTTCCTCAGTTCTTCAGCTTGGGATCCATCGCATCACGCAGACCGTCGCCCAGCATATTCAGCGCCAGAACAACAATCATAATGGCAATGCCGGGGAAAATGCACAGATGCGGATACATGAAAATCACGCTCTTGCCGTCGCTGAGCATTGCGCCCCATTCAGGCGTCGGGGGCTGAACGCCCAGACCGATGTAGCTCAGTCCCGCAGCCGACAGAATCGTGTTGCCGATGCCCATTGTTACGCTGACAATTACCGGCGCAATGGAATTGGGCAGAATGTGATGCGTGATTACACGGAAGCGGGAGCAGTTAATCTTGCCTGCAGCCTCGATGTATTCCTGCTTGCGCACGGTCAGAATGGAACCGCGCAGCAGGCGAACGGTCATCGGAATGCCGCCGATGGACAGCGCCAGAATCGTGTTGCCGATACCGGAGCCAAGTGCGGCGGAAATCGCAATGGAGAGCAGCATGCCCGGAATCGCCTGAAGGATATCCAGCAATCGCATTACCAGATTGTCCACCCATCCGCCGAAGTAGCCTACCAGCGCACCCAGAATCACGCCGATAACGGTGGACACCAGTGTGGCGGCGAGACCCATCAGCAGCGAAGCGCGGGCGCCGTAGAGAATGCGGGAGAAAATATCGCGGCCCATGGCATCGCACCCGAACCAGTGTTCGGCGCTGGGCAACGCATAGCGATCGGCTTTGCTGGTTCTGGAATAGTCATAGGGCGCAATCCACGGCGACAGAATGGCTACCAGAATAATCAGAATCATTACAATCAGACCCGCCATGGCCACCTTGTTTTTGCTGAGGCGGTGCATAATCTGTCCGATTTGACCCTGACGGCGGGTTCGCAAACCCTCGTTAACAACCTTTTTCTGCTTCTTTGCCATGGAATCAGGCGCCTCCCTTCGCAGCGGCCGACTTGCGCTGTTTGCGCTTGCCTTCATACTGGGCCTTGATGCGGGGATCGACGAATGCGTACACGATATCCACCAGCAGCATAATCAAGCTGAAAATCAAGCCCAGAATCAGCACGCCGCCCATTACCACGGGATAGTCACGGGCAGAGATGGCATCCGTCATATAGCGGCCGACGCCGGGAATGGCGAATACGTTTTCTATAATTACGGTGCCGCCCAGCATCATTCCCATGCCGTTGCCGATGATGGTGATAATCGGAATCAGGGCATTGGGCAACGCATGGCGGAAGAGAATCGTTCTTTCCGAAAGACCCTTCGCCTTGGCGGTCACGATATAATCGGAACGAATAACCTCCAGCATGGAGGAACGGGTATGGCGGGCTTGTGTGGCAATACCCGCAAAGGAGTTGGCAATACAGGGCAGAATGTAGCACTTCAAGCCCTGATCCACGCCCTGAACGGGCAGCCATCCCAGATTAACCGAGAAGAGCAGCACCATCATCAACGCCAGCCAGAAAGCCGGAATGCTGACGCCGACCAGCGCCAGGAACATGCTGACACGGTCCGAAACGCCGTTGTGATGCGTGGCGGCCATAATGCCCAGCGGTGTGCCTACAAAGATTTGCAATGCCATGCACAGCAATGCGACAACCAATGTATACTGCATGCGGTCGGCCAGGCCTTCAAACACGGAGGTTCCGTATTTATAAGAGTTGCCGAGGTCGAACTTGATGAACGTATCGTAGAGGTAGCGTCCCAGGCGAACGATGTAGGGATCGTTCAGACCCATTTCCTCACGCTTGGCGGCAATCTCAACACCCGTTGCGCTGGGGCCGAGGATGCTGGCTGCCGGATCGCCGGGGCAGATATACATGATTGTGAAAATTAGAATGGCAATACCCAGCATAACCGGGATCATCCATAACAAGCGCTTCCCGATGTATCGGATCATGATGTATTCTCCTATTCCGGATTTGTTCCTTGGCGCCGAAGGCAGATGATAATCGAATGCCGCACAGGCGAAGCGGTTCGGTGAATGCGATTGCGGAATCTGAACACTTATCGGAGGCAACCCGATAAAATCGAAACCACCGGTTTTCTCCGCCGAATATGCGGCATTTCTCCGGGTTCAAAGTAGGCGCTGCTGCCTACGAAAGGCGCAGCGCCCCGTTTGTCCTATCTGCTTAGAGAATCAATACTCACATGCGCCGGGCAGAATCTGACCGCGGAAGCATCTGGCAGCAGTCTTGATGTTGTTGGAGTAAATCAGGTAGGTAACAGGCACCAGCAGGCCGTATTCATAGCACTGCTCCTTCAGATACTGCTGGAAGGCGTCCATGTTCTCTGCGCTGTTGTCTGCCATTGCGGCATCCAGCAACTCCTGAAGATGATCATCGTTCACATAGCCCGTGGTCTTGCCGTGTGCCTGATCGTTGCGGTCCATGGTCAGCTTCCAAACGTTAACCATCTGACCGGAAGCGCCGCCTTCGTCCAGCATCAGATCCCATTCGCCGACATCGTCGCCGAACTTGTACTGATTGAACAGGTTGTTGTCGTAAGCCTTCAATTCAACATTGATGCCGAAGAAAGACAGGTCGGACTGAATGGCTTCCGCAATGTTCTTGTTTACGTCGCCGGTAGAGTAAATCAGGGAGAAGGTCTTTCCGGAAAGGCCTGCAGCTTCAATCAGCTCGGTTGCCTTTGCTTCATCAAACTCGTAGTAGGGTTCTTCTTCCCAGGATGCGAGGTAATCGGGGTAGTTGCTGTTGCCGAGGGTCTTGGCTTCAATAGCACCCGTTCCGTTGTAAGCGAAGGTGATCAGATCCTGAACATCCACTGCGTAAGCGATAGCCTGGCGGGATTCAACCGTGCTAAACACATTGTTGTTGAAAATCAGATACTTGGTGATGTTGTCCTGGAAGGAATCCGCATTGTAGCCGTCCTTGCCCAGATAGTCGCCGACGTACATTGCATCCAGCATAGCGGTGATGTCGATTTCGCCGGTGGACAGAGCGTTGTTCAGCGTTACGGATTCGGGAATGATTTTGAAGACGATTTCGTCAACATTGTGCTGAGAGGTGTAAGCCGTCAGCTCATCATTCTGCCAGTAGTTGCCGGTGTACTTATAGGTAATGGAAGAACCGGTCTTGAAATCCACAACCTGATAGGGAGAAGTGGAAACGGGATCGGTGGCCATCGTGTCGGCAGAAGCTTCGTAAGCCGCCTGCGTAACAATGGGGCACTCCATCATCAGGGATTCGAGATCGCCTGCGGACAGCGCCGTGAAGGTGAAGCGGCACACATAGTCGCTGAGCACTTCAACGGAAGCGATGGAAGCCAGCTTGGGCAGGTTGCCGGTTGCGGCTGCGGTTTCGTAGCAGAACTTGATATCGTTTGCGGTCAGGTGATTGCCGGCCTGGTCGTAAATGTAATCGTAGATTTCCACATCGTAGGTCAGCTCGTCAACCTGGGTCATTTCCTTCATCAGAACGCCGTGGTATTCGCCGGCGGCATCCTTGGCCATCAGCATTTCATAGGTCGTGAACAGAATACCGATACGGCCCAGGCCCATGCCCTGGAACGGTCCGATATTGCCCGGATCGCCGGCCAGACCGACAGAAACCGTCGTGCCCTGATCTGCGAAAGCAAAGCTCGCGCAGCTCAGCATCATGCACAGAGCAAGCACCAGAGAAAGAATCTTTTTCATTGGAATACCTCCTTATTAGTCCGCCCTTCGGGCGATTGGTCCACAATTCGATTCAATGTTATTCGTTCTTTCTTAACATTATTGTATCAGACATTATCCCCGGAATCAAACCGCTTTCCGCATAGATTATTGCACTTTGCGAGATAATCGAATTATGCCTTCAGCAATTCTCTTGCAACTTCCGCCAGTTTCTCCGCCGCACCGGGCATGAACGGCGAATTCTGGGATTCATAGGTAATGCGTTCGCAGGACAGGGCATCCGCCATATATTTCGCACCGCCGTTCCACAACGTAACCACTTTCACCATGGAATCGCCGTTGGCAATTTCCCGCGCAGTCACGCAATTCAGCTCGGGTTTCACGCCAATCAGCTTCAAATCGCCTATCTGCAGTAAATCCACCGTCTGTTCATTCTCGCCATCGGGTTCGTAGGGAGGAATTCGCGTGGGGTGCAGTTTGTGCAAATCACGCTCGATTTTCTTGCCCGCCAGCGTCACCTTCGCCTGATTTCGGCGAAGAATCGTGCTTTTCGCAGGTTTGGCCGCATTCAACGCATTCTCCGCCGCATTCGCCATTTCTTCGGCCATGGCTTCGCACAGGGGAATCGCATCATCCTGCATATCCGTTGCAATCAGCGCACCGTTCTCCCCTATTCTGAATCCGACGGCCTTTTCCCGAGGCGCCTGATCCCCCGCCGCTCCGATCAGAAACAGCACGGGGCAGTGCAGCCGCTCCTCGAGCCGCTTGCACATCAAGCCCGCCAAATCGCCCGAAACCGCCTTGCCGCCCGCACGAAGCTGACTGCCGTCCAGCACGGACGACTGAATCGGATAGTGCACCAGCACCGCCGCATCCTTTCCCGATTCATCGGTGAATTTCACGGCCGTTACGGTATGATCCACCGCACCCGACCCGTTGTTGGCAATCCACCAGCCTTCGGGCGTTTCCACGTCGCGCGCCGTATTTACCAGGCATTCGGCTTCGCCGATTGACTCATTGACCTCACGAAGCTGCCGCATCGCCTCGCGCGCCGCATTCCCGACCGCCGTATAGACAATTTCTTGCAGCAAACGCTTTTTGCTGCGCTCGGCCTCCGTTTTCAGAATGTGATCGGGCATGAAATGCGGCGCCGAAAAGGTGTGCACCGCCAGCGAAAAACACTGCTGCGTGCCCGTTTCTTTGCGCAAAATCGCATTCAGCGCCTCGATTTCGTCCGGCGGCAGCGAAGTCATCTCCAGCGCCAGAACGGCACAGCGCATTTCGCCTTCCAGCACCAGTACCCTTGCAT
>CAVHAH010000023.1:0-16273 GCA_963633785.1 bacterium | reverse complement strand
TGCAGCTTCCAGATACCGCAAAAGGCGCATTCAGCGTCGCCGCCGAATTGTGCGGGGTTGCCTTTACATTTGAATCATCTTGGTCGCCAACGGCTCCAGCGTTACCGAAAGATCGCCCTTGTCGGTGTGCAAAACGGCGGTCGTTTCCGTTTCCGCATTGTTGATGGCCACCAGCATACGATCGGCGGGATAATATGCGGTTTCCACCGCCGCGCTGTCGGAAAGCCATGCGCTGTTTGCGGGAATGTTGCAGGCGTAGAGCAGAATTTCAAGCAGCATGCGCGTGCTTTCGGGATTCACGCAAAAATGACTCATGTAAATGCCCTTGCCCTTGCCGAAATCGTGCACCGTCATCTGCGGAACGCCGTTCTTCGCGCAAAGCACGCGGGTTTCGCCGTCCGTCAGATACAAATGCTCCAAATTGCCCAAACTGTCTTCCCGCACCGTAATCGGCAGATTCTTTTCCACTTCGAAGCTCCAGCGGCCGTGGCATACGCGGGAACCGTCGTCTTCATCCACGCCCAGCACGTGCGACATGCGGAAAAGATGATCGTATCCGGGCGTTGCGGACGGTTCGCCCACGCCGATGAATGCGCCGCCGTTATACACAAACGCAGTCAGTTCGCTCACAAGTTCGGCGCTCTCCCACGCCTTTCCTCCGCTCCAGGCATCGCCCGTGCGGCCTGCGTTGATAACCACGTCAACATCCTTCAATGCGCCGTTCTTCACGTCTTCGAAGCTGATGAATTTCACATCCACCGGAAGTCCAGCAAGCGCCTCGTTGATGTGAATCAGCGCATGCTTATCCGTTTCGTGGAAGTGTCCCGACAGCGTCCAGGAGCGCAGTTTGCCCCATGTGTGCAAAACGGCCACGCGAATCGGCAGCACATACGGCGAACCGTTCTTATGCAGCTGCTTGATGGTGCGGAATTCATCCGCAATCGCCTCGATGGCATCGTTGAATGCCGGGAAATCCTGCGTCAGGTGCAGATAACCGCCGAGGCCTACGCGTTCCACGGGCTGACGGAGCAGTGCTCTGCGCACACTGCGCCAATAGCGCACGGCGTCCTTTTCAGGCGTGCCGCCTTCGCAGAATGTAGGCGTGCCGTTCAGACCGACGGGGAACAGATACGGATGGAAGCGCAATTCATGCACGGGCACCTGCGCATAGGCGCACAAACGGCATTCAAAACCGCTGAATACGCATTTAATCAGGCCGTCAAAGCCGACGGATTTGAAATAGTCTCCGCACGGTTCCATGCCCACCCAGCTGTCATCATAGAACACATACGCCTGCTTGCCGTGCTTGTGAATGATGTCCACCAGCACCTTCGCCTTTTGCGCCACGAATTCCTGAATGAAGCGCATATAATCACGCTTCGCCTTCGTGGGCGGCATATGGGTTACCTGGAGCTTGCCGCCGTTCACGAAATCCTCCGCCGTTAAGGCGTAGCCGTACTGTTCACGGAACGCATCCAGTGCCGCAGGGCTTACGGTGAAATCGTAGCTCGCCCAATCGGTGAACAGGTTGCGGTTGCGCATATCGCTGCCCCAAATCCAAACGAAGTTGTAGAACAGGCTCGTCAGACGCACCACGTTCGTCTGCGGATTCTCCACGCACCAGTTTTCAAGCCACTGCTGCAAATATTCCCACGCAAGCGGATGGCGGGGATCCAGCTGGCGCAGATGCTCGCTCGTCCAGTTGTTGGTGGTGTGATTGTACATATTGATTTCTTCCCAGATGCGCCAGCACAGGAACGAAGCCGTATACTGATGCCACGGCGTGCAGTTTTTCACCGTTACAACGCCGTTTTCATAGCTCCAGTTTTCCCGCTCGACTTCCGTATTGGTCGTGCGGTCATACACCTGATAATAGCGCAGTGCATCGGGCGTATCGTTCAGTTGCATCTGTTCGGTGAAATAGCCGTCCATCAGCGGAATGGAAACGCTCTCCCCCGCCGCAACCACGGGCTTGGACAGCAAAAATGTCTGCTGCTGGCTGTCGGGATGCTCTGCCGCAAAGGCGTTATGCTGGCGGATGATGCAAATGGTTGAATAAATGCGATAGCCCGCATCAACGATCTCATCGGAAAGCTTGGTTCCATCCGAATCGCGAATTACATCCGCTCCCCATTTCTTGGCAAGTTCCAAAGTATACTGCTCATAGCCCGCCTCTCCGGGAAGCGTAAAATCGCCTTTTGTATTCATATTCATATTCGTTTCTCCTTCCGATAAGTTCTGCAAGGCCCTGTTTATTCCTTAAAATCATGATATTCCACGGGGAAGAATTGGAAATTGGACGGCGGCAGCGAATTGAAGTAGGCCGTGACAATCGGATTCTCCTCGCTGCGAAACTTCTGCCGCCACTGGCTCGGCGAAATTCCGTGAATCCGGCGGAACTGTCGGGTAAAGCTCGATGAGGACGTATACCCCACCTGCAATCCGATATCCGTAACGGAATAATCGCAGTTATACAGAAGCACGCACGCGCGGTCGATTCGCACAATCTGAATGTAATCCAGCGGCGACCAGCCCAGCGCCTGTTTGAACAGCCGCCGAAAATGCGACATGCTGACATAGCAGAGATTGCTGAGCTTCTCAATCGAAATCTCTTCCATATAGTTTTCGGCAATATACGCCACGGCGGGAGCGATGCACCCCAGCTGATTATTCACATACGCATTGTTCTTTTTCTCTCCGGAATAGGTGCGCAGAAGCAACAGAAACAGCGCTCCGAAAAGCTGACGAACGATGTGGTGATAATGCGGCTGTGTATTCTCCATTTCGTCGATGATGGTTTTGAGAATATTCAGCACCTGCGGATGTTCTTTCTCGCTCAACACGCAGTCTTCTCCGCCCACATTGTGCTGATACTCGTTCACCATGTTGATAAGTCTCGGGCTCATGTTCGACAGCATCGCCTGCGGATTCACATAAATCCAGTTGAATCCGCAAACCGTGCCCTCGTTCACGGTTTGCCCGTGCGGCACGTTCGGCGGGGCAATCAGCAAACACGGCGCCTGAAACGGTATCTCGCTTTCTCCGAGATGAAAAACGCCGCTGCCTTCCATCACGAATCCCAGTTCGATGCAATTATGAAAGTGCAATCGGGTCAACGGTTCGGGATAGCCCTTCCACGAATCGCCCAGCAAACCGATTGCGGGAAAGTTGGCAGGTAAATCAAAATGGCGGTAATAGACATTCTGCTGCGTTTTACTTCGATTCATCGTATCTGCCTCCCTTTCCGACATGGCCGCTCGGCGCCAATCGCACATAAACCGAATTTGCGAAAATCTTCATCAATGCCGCGCATTTATAATAAATATATAGCGACACGGTAAATATATTATAGCACGAACCGATGTAAATGTCTTATTAATTTCCGCATATCGGAAATGAATCCCATAGAGCAAATCCGCGCCACAGGATTCATACGATTTCCCGATGTAAATTGTCCGCCACGCCTTTATTTGGCAAGCATCATATCCAGAATAACGCGGTCGGTCTGATTCATTCCCGCTATTCCCAGATTCGCCAGATTGCGAATGCTGATTTCGACATCCTCCGCAACGATACCGTCCAATCGCGTGGCCGTAACGCCCGCCATTGCCAGCTGTGCGCACTGTACCGCACCCGAAAGCGCACTGGCGATTTTCAACGCACAGCCCGACTTTGCGCCGTCGCAAATCAGGCCCGACACATCGGCAATCATGTTCTGAATCGCATACAGCACTTCATTCACGCCGCCGCCCAGCAGATACACAATGCCCGCCGAAGAACCGATGGATGCGGCAATGGCGCATCCGCACAGGGGCGAGAGCTTTCCGATATAGGATTTGATATGAATGGTAATCAGCTGGCTGAGCGCTTCCGCACGAAGCATTTCCGTTTCATCCCGACCCAGCTTTTTCGCCGCCGCCACAACGGGTAAACTGGCGCTGATTCCCTGATTGCCGCTTCCCGTTGTGCTCATAACCGGAAGCGTGGAACCCGCCATTCTCGCATCCGCCGCAGCGGCGGTGTAGGCGCAGATGTATTCCGAAAGGGACATCTCATCCACGGAACGCCCGTTTTGCAAAACACGTCCGACGCGCATTCCGTAATCCTTCGACAGGCCTTCACGGGCGATGGTATCGTTCATGGCAATCGCATCGTTCAGGAAGCGGATTTGATTCAAATCCACCGTGGTGGCGAATTCATAAATGCCGACCACATCCAATTCCTCCGATGCGGCGGCGTTGGGATGAATCGTCTGCGTATCCTGATGCTCCAGCACCTGATTGTCCAGCAGAACACGGGTGATGTTCGTATGCGCATCCTCGATAACGCACACCGCCTCGTGTCCGTTTGCATAAACATGCGCTTCGATGTAGAGCTTCTTATCCGTGTTTTTGGTTTGCACGTGAATACAGCCCGTTGCGGCAAACGCCCGTGCCTGTGCACAATCCTCCGGCGTAGCGGCGGAAAGCACCTCCAGCCCGTATTCGGAATGACCCGCTATACAGCTGAGTGCGGAGGCGATTTCCAGCCCCACCATGCCCGTTCCGGGAATGCCCACGCCCATGGCGTTCTTCAAGATGTTTGTGCTCACCTGAAGCTCGATTTTTTCGGGACAGCAGCCCAGCGTTTCTCTCGCTTTTGCCACCGCCAACGCAACGGCAATCGGCTCCGTACAGCCAAGCGCAGGTTTAATCTCCCGATGCAGTGCGTCCAGATACTTCTGACAATCCATCTTATTTCTCCTTGATGCTTTCAATTTCGTCCAATGCAACGATGCTCATGGCGTATACACGCATGAAATTCAGAATGTGCTCCACATCCTCGCTTTCATCGCATTGATGATAATCTCCGCGTCCGGGGCGGAAAATGTGCGGCGGGAACTCCCTGCCCGGCATGCCCGGTCCGTAACCGAAGGCGTTGGGCAGATAGGAAGCGTAATTGCCGCCGGACATAACAAACGGTTCGCTCTCCTGATGCATCACCGAATTGTAAACGTCCGTCAGCAGTTTCACAACGGGATTCTCCATCGAGAAACTGCAAGAGGGGCGGGCGCGAAGTTTGATTGCGCATGCGCCGACGGTTTGCGCCTTGCTCTGCGCACGGGCGGTCACCTCGTCGGCATCGGCGGAAACGGGCAGAATGATGAATATGCGCACTTTCAAAACGCCGTCTTCCCATACCAGCGCCGTTGCGGCCATCTGCAGGGCTCCGGACAGTTCGTCCGCATAATCGATGCCCAGCGTTTCGCCGTGCCAGCTGTTCAGCAATTCGCCCACGCTCTGCAGCTTCTGCGCTTCCTCGGGGAAGCGTTCGCCCAGCTGACCGAGCAGTTTCACAATCGCATTGTCGATGCCGTTTGCATTGAAAATGTGTGCGGAATCGCCTTTGACCGTCATCGCCGTGCCGTCGGGCAGAATCGCCGTAATTTCTTCGGGCGTAACGGAGGGGTTGTTGCTCTGCTGAATCTTGATTTCATGGGCAAACGGAATCTCCAGCGAAAGCGTCATACTGCCGCGCTGCGCACAGCAAACGGGGAAACCGCAATCGGGAACCATGGACAAATCGGGTGTCGGATAGTGCGCCACGAAATAGCGCGCGTCCTCCATGCCCGTTTCTTCGCTGGTGCCCATATACAGGCTGTAACTGCGGCGGAGCTTCACGCCCAAATCTCGCAGGCAATTCATCACATGGAACACGCCGATTGCCGCCATTTTGTTGTCCTGAACGCCTCGACCGATGAGATAGCGATTCTCCACCAGCGTTCCTTCAAACGGCGGATAATCCCATTCGGCGGGATCGGGCACGGGAACCACATCCAAATGCGCCCAGATGCCCACCGTTTCCTCGCCCGGCGTGAACGTAACGGAACCGATATAGTGATCGTAATCGCGCGTGGTATAGCCGTGTTTCTTTCCCAAATCATACATATATGTCAAAGCATCCCGGCAGGCCTGTCCGAACGGCGGAACCGCCTCATCCGGAACCGAAACGCTCGGAATTCGAACGAGCCCGATCAGGTCATCGATAATCTCCTGCCGATGGTTCGCAAGCCATTCATCAACTTTGTTCAACAACATCTGATTCATGACAATTCACCTTCCCGTATCATTCTATCTGATTGTATTATAGCCGATTTCGACCATGCTTTCCCGTGCTTTTGGGGCAAAAAACGTGCAGAAATGACTATTTCGAACTTTGCCTTGCCCGAACATGATTGATTATGCGCCAACAATGCGCATTCTTCTTATGGGCTTTTGCGGAAAAAAGGGATATAATATAGTATGGTATATTCTCGATAAAGGAGTTGATTTTCATGATTCGGGATCGTTTGGATAAGGTTCGCGCAAACATGCTTGCAAGCGGGCTGGAACAGCTGATTGTCACTCAGCCGCAGGCCATTTACTATCTTACGGGGCTTTGGTGCAATCCCATGGATCGGCTTGATGCGCTGGTAATCACGCAGGATTCCTGCAAGTTGCTGTGCTATGTATTGGCGGTAATCGAACCCGAAAACTGCGATGTCACGATTTATTCCGATACGGGCAAGACCGTTTCCACCCTCAGCAGTCTGCTGAAGAGCGCCGTTACGGGCGTTGACGGCTATCTGCACAGCCGTTTCCTGCTTCCTTTGATGGAACTGCGCCCCGATATTCATCTGAAAGTTTCCGATTGCGTTGAAAATGCGCGAATGATTAAAACCCCCGAAGAGGTTCGGCTTTTGCGCCACGCCAGCGAAGTGACGGACGATGTATTCGCCGATTCCTTCCGCCAACTGCGTGAAGGCATGACCGAGCTGGATTTGGGTGCGGTATTCTCCGACACCTTTATGGCGCACGGCGTGGGCCGTTTTGCGGGAGATCCCATGGTATGCTTCGGAACGGGATCGGCCGAACCGCACCACACGCCCGCTTATGCGAAGCTGAAAACGGGCGATACCGTTTGCGTGGATACGGGCAAGCGCATCGACGGTTATTACAGCGATATGACCCGCACGGTCTTCTTCCGTCGGGTAAGCGATGAACAGCGCAAGATTTACGATATCGTATTGCAGGCCAATCTCGCCGCCATCGAGAAAATCAAGCCCGGCGTATTGATGAGCGAAATTCACGAAGCCGCATGCGCCGTTATCCGCAATGCGGGCTACATGGATTATTATCCCCACCGCACCAGCCACGGCATCGGCATTGATTACCACGAAGAGCCGTTCGATATCGTCGGCCGTGCTCTGCCGGTTCGGGAAAACATGTGTTTCTCCATCGAGCCGGGCATTTACCTTCCCGGGCGTTTCGGCGTGCGCATCGAGGATTTGATTGTGGTTACGAAAGACGGATGCAGTCTTCTGAATCACGCCCCGAAAGCGCTTACCGTAATCGAATAAAATAAAACAATCAAAGGCAGTGCCGCATTCAACGGTACTGCCTTTTTAATAGTATGTTTAGATTTTGCGGGCTGCTTCGACCACCCAGCGGATGCGTTCTTCATTCAGCTCGTTGTGGAGGCTGCAATCTGCGCCCAGGATATAGCCCTTCTTGCCGCCCTGCTCAATCAGCTTGCGAACTTCCTCGTCCAGCTCTTCATGCGTTGCGGTATACAGCGTGGTGCCGGGACGATTGTCGAATCCGCCCCATACGGTGCAGCCGAACTGCTTCTTTGCTTCCTGAATGTCCATGATATCAATGAAGCGGGACCAGTTGACCACCGCCGTTTTGTAATCAGCCCACACGGACAGGCGGTTGGGAATCTCCTCCCATGCGCACAGGTGGATGGCATTCAAATCGCTCAGGGTGTTGATGTAGTCCAACAGCGGCTTCTCGGAAGGCGTAATCCAGTTGCGATACTCTTCGTAGGTGAAGCGGTTTTCTTCGCCGTTCTGAACGCTGAAGAAAATGCCGTCCGCGCCCGCTCTTTTCACAATGCCGTATGCCAAATGCTTCAAATCCTCGGCAATCACATTGCAGGCATACTTCATGGCTTCGGGGTCTTCGCGAATCAGCTGCATCATCATCGGATAGCCGATCTGCAAACGCAGATAGCTGATCGGTGCGAAAATCAGATACAGCGCAATGCATTCGCCGTTCAGGGCTTTCACGATTTTTCTCGTGCGCTCAATCTGACCGCGGATGAAGGGGTGATTCTCGCCCAGAGGCTTGATATCATACAGCTGCTTTGCGCTGGTGATGTCCTTCAATACGGGAGCCGGCCAGCCGAAATATTTGTCGGCAGACAGCTTCACAAAGTCAACATCGGTATTTTTATAAGCATCCAACTGGCACTTGACGAACTTATCGTCATCGGCCCAATACTCCGGCGGCACATGCTGCCACATGCAAACCGGTACATGATCGACTTCTTTTCCCTGAAAAGCGGCAATAACCCGTTCTCTCTTGTTCATGGTTTTCCTCCTAAGGCAGTCTGGCTGCCGATTGATATTGAAAACGCCGAAAAAGGTACTTTGAGGGATTCAGCGTTCACCGTTTTCTTAATCTCCCAACATGCGGTCTGCTTCGAGAATTCCCATGCCGAAAATCAGCAGGGCTTTCTTCAGATTGCCTAGGTGCAAGCCTTCATCGGGCTGATGGGCACCGCCGTGTCCGGGTGCAAACAAATCCGTGGGCTCTTTGGGAAGTCCGCCCAGGCCGAAGCCCAGCGCATTCACCAATCCGCGCGCATAAGTGCCGCCGCCCATGACATAGGGCTTCGCATCGCCGTTCGTAATCTCGTTGAATACCGCCGTCATGGCATCCACAACGGGATTCTCTCTCGGGAAGTAATTGCCCTTGCTGGCATGAACGTGTTCGAGCGTACAGCCGTTGTTTTTGCAAATCCGCTCCATGCTTTCAAGCATTTCGGCCTGATCCGCCCAAATGTGATAGCGAATGTTCAAATGCAGCACCAAACGGCCGTCGTCTCGCAGGAACATCATCGTGCCTGCGCAGGTCGTATAGCCGCTGGTTTCGTCCGAACCGGCAATGCCCAGTTCCGTGCCGAGGTAATCATCATTCACACGGGTGAAGAATTCGAGAATCTTGCGATCGTCATCGGAAAGCAGACCGCTTTGGCAAGCCGCCTTCGTGGCTTCGTGAATGGCGTTCACGCCGCCTTCGGGGAATGCGCTGTGGCGGGAGAGTCCCGTTGCGTGCAGAACGGTGCATCCGTCCTTCACTTCGCCTTTCACCCATTCGCCGTTGATTGCCGAATTTTCTCCCTTCAGCGTCAGCATCGCCTCTGCGGGAATGATATTGCTGGCCAATCCCGCCTTTACGCCCGCAACGCCGACCACCGGCTTATCCGAAACGATATCCGCGGAGATGATTCCCTTTTCGCCATAGCAAACCGGGAAACCGCAATCGGGAATAATCGTCATCTTGGACGGTGCGTAATGTTCCGTGTAATACTTCACATCCCGCATGCCCGATTCTTCATCGCAGCCCAGGAACAGCCGCAGACCGTGCTTCGTGGGAATCTTCAGTTCCTCGAATGCACGCAGCAGATACATCACGCCGACCGCAGGGCCTTTGTTGTCGTCCGAACCGCGGCCGATCAGATAATCGCCCATGCGCACGGGTTTGAAAGGCTCCGTGAGCAGCCATCCGTCCGCCGGCGGAACGACATCCAAATGTCCCCAGAAGGCGATTTCCTCTTCAGCGGGGCGCAGCGAAACGGAACCGCAGCGATTTTCATAATTTCTGGTTTCGAAGCCGTAGCCCTTTGCCATTTCCAGCGCCGCATCCAGCGCCTTGCGGCAACCTTCGCCGAAGGGGATTTCTTCGCTCTCCGTCGGCTCGGAAACGCTTCCGATGGCAACGAGCTTTTCAACATCCCGAATCAATTCTTCGAAATGATCATCCAGCCATTTTTCCAGTTTTTCGCGAATAACCTGATCCATTTTTCTCATCCCTTCACGGCGCCGATCATAACGCCCTTTTCAAAATACTTGGTCAGGAAAGGATATACACACATAATCGGCAATGTGGAAACCACGATGGTGCAGTATTTCACCAGTTCACTGGCGAAGCTGATTTCCTGAACGCTGAGCACATTGTCGCCGGAGGACACGGAGGTGCTGTTCGTAATCAGAATGCCGCGAAGCACATACTGCAGGGTATACAGCTTCGTATTGCGGATGAAAACCATGGACGGGAACCAAGAATTCCAATGGCCGACCGCATAATACAGCGCAATCACCGCCAGCACGGGCTTGGACAGCGGCAGAATCACATGGCGCAGAATCTGCCATTCATTCGCACCGTCAATCATGGCCGCTTCCTCCATCGATTCCGGAAGAGAAGCAAAGAAGGAACGCATGATGATTACATTGTAAGTGCTGATGAGGTAAGGCACGAAATTCGCCCAGCGGGTGTTGTAAATGCCCACTGCCTTAACCACGAAGAACAACGGAATCAGACCGCCGGAGAAGAACATGGTGAAAATCATAATCTTCATCATGACATTTCTCAGATAGAAGTATTTCCGTGTCAGCACGAACGCCGCCAGTATCGTGAGCAGCATATTGGCAATCGTGCCCACGACAAGATTGAACATCGTGTTTCCGAAGCCCAGCAGGATATTCGGGTTGTTCAGCGCCAGCTGATAGCCCTCCAGCGTGAACTTGCCCAGCCACCATGCCAGCGGTCCTTCATGCGCCAGCAGCAGCTTCGGATCGGAAACGGAACACATCACTACATAATACAGAGGATACAGCGTGATAAAAATCATCACGATCATGAATACCACGTTGAATACGTCGAACACCTTGCCCGCCCGCGTATTGGTATCAACATGGTTCGGATTTTTCTTCTTCATGTTTGCATCTATCCTCCTTTACCACAGGCTGGTTTCATTCAATTTGCGGCTCAGGAAGTTTGCACCGATGAGCAGCAGGAAATTGACGATGGAATTGAAGAAACCTACCGCCGCGGAAAAGCTGTAATCGAACTGAACCAGACCGCGCCGATACACATAAGTGGAAATAACATCGGCCGTCTCATATGTCATTTGATTGTACAGCAACACGATTTTCTCCCAGCCCAGCGTCATCATATTACCGATGCGAAGGATGAGCAAAATCACGATGGTCGGCATAATCGAAGGCAGCGTCACGGACCACACGCGGCGGAATCGCCCTGCGCCGTCCATGATTGCCGCTTCATAGAGCGTCGGATCAATGCCCGCCAGAGCCGCCACGAAAATAATGGAATCCCAGCCCGTCTCCTGCCAAATCTGCATGATAACATAAATCGGCTGGAAATACCCTTTAACGCTAAGCAGGTTGGTTTTCTCAACGCCGCATACATTCACAAGCAAAGTGGTCAGCATGCCGTCCGCCTTGAAAAAGTCCACGGCCAAACCGCAGATAACCATAGCGGAAATAAAGTGCGGCATGTAGGTAATCGTTTGCGTCAGTTTCTTAACTCTCTGCGAAGACAGTTCATTCAGCAGAAGCGCAAAGACAATCGCCGCAGGAAATGCGAAAATCAGCAGATAGAAATTGATTACCAGCGTGTTTCGAAGCACGCGGAAGAAATAGGGATCCTTCAGGAAGTCCGAAAAGTTTTTCAGACCTACAAATTGATTCTGTAAAATAGGCTTGGTCGGAACATACCGCTGAAAGGCGATGATCAGACCGTACATAGGACCGTATTGGAAAACCACATACCACAACAGCACCGGCAGTGCCATCAGATAAAGCAGCGGATATCTTTTGATATTTTCCCAAAGCAATGTCCACCAATGTTTACGGGGCTTGGAAATCATTTGCGTCATGCTGTATCATCTCCCGTTTGCCGGTCGTGCCGGTTTGATGATGAAATTATCGGGAGAGGGATAACCCTCTCCCTTGAAAAGTTTTTGAATGTGATTACTGAGCCTGGCGAGCCATGTAGCGATCATAGGCGCCCTGCTTGATTTCGCAAGCGCGATCGATGCCCAGATCCTTCAGCTGTGCCACGAAGGAATCGAAATCATCCAAAGAAGCCTCGCCGAAGATGAATGCGTAAACCTGCTCTTCTGCGTAGTTGTTCACGCGGCTCATGATTTCGCTGTATTCACGGGATTCTTCAACATCCATCGTTACCAGAGACGGAATCTTGTCGGAATCGTTGTTGTTCGTAATCCAGCTCTCCCAGTTGTCCAGCTGCTCGTCCAGATAGTACTGCTGACGCTCCATCGTGTCATCATACTGCACCTGGAAGGTATTCAGGGTGTAAAGCTGACGGCAGGTGGTGAAGTCGTAGCTCGGGTTGTTGTACATGAAATCGCTGAAGGTGCGCGTGCCGTTCTCGTCCACGGTGAAGGTGGGCGTTTCTTCGTCGCCGGTGCCCCATGCGGTCAGCAGGCGGGTGTCATCGTCATACAGGTAATCAACAAACTTCACAGCCAGTTCGGGGTTCTTGCAGGTCGTGGAAATCTGCCAGGAATAGCTGTTCAGAGAGTATACGATACGAGCCAGCGTCAGCACGTCGTCCGCATTCTGACGGGGGAAGACCAGGCCCTTCTGGGCGAAGTCGGGATCAGCCGTCTGACCGACCTTCAGTGCGGTGGTGGTGTTGGAGTTGTGGTACACGGTCATGCCGGCCTTGCCGTTTTCGAACACGGTCAGGCAGTCATCGAGGGTGCGGTTGACGCTGTCGCGGTCAATCAGGCCTTCGCTTGCCCAGCCATTCAGGAAGGAAAGCAGATCCTTGTATCCGTCCATGGTCATGGAGTAGGTCACAGTGCCGTCCACGAGCTGGAAGTCATTCCAGGTCACGCCGAATGCGCTGCTGATGAAGTTGGAGTTATAGAAGCCGCTCTGGGAGAAGATGTTGCACAGTGCCAGAGGTACTTCGATGCCGTTCTCCTTGAAGGTGCGCAGAACGTTGGTGTACTCATCGAGCGTCACAGGCGCTTCGAGGCCGTACTTTTCAAGCAGGTCGGCGCGAACCACGGGGCCGTAGTGAACGCGGCCGTCTACGTAAGGAGCAAGGAACATGGAGCCGAACTTCACGATTGCGCCGTTATCGCCGTAGATACCGTTCTTGATGTAGCCGGTACCCGCATCGTATTCGTCCACCATCTTCAGGAAGTTGGGGGCATACTGCTCAATCAGATCATTCACGTTCAGCAGAATGCCATCATCCATTGCGCCTTCCACGCCGCCGGGATAGGTGGTCTGGAAGCTGCTGGTGTAGAACAGGTCGGGCCATTCGCCGGAAGCGATGGTGGTGTTGAAGAAAGTACCGTCATCGTTGACCGGAGGATGCATGAACTTGAAGGTGATGCCGGTTTCTTCGGCCATCTTCTTCACAACGGGATGCTCGCTCAAATCGGAATAGACCGAAGACTGAGACGCATTGAATTCGCAATAGATAACCAGCGTTTCGCCATCCGTGGTCAGGGGCAGTTCCGACTGCTTTTCCTCTGCAAACGAGATGCAGCTAAAGCACATCATCATTGCCAAAAGGAAGCATACAAGACATTGAACCAGTTTCTTCATGTTGGGGACCTCCTTTTATATTTCACATATGAACAAATCCGTTCATATAATGAATTCAAGCCGTAGTTCTATTCTGAACATCATTATATATACAGAATCGAGCATTTTCAAGCAAAAATTGTGCAATAAACGTGCATAATCAGTCAAAAAGCGCATTTATGTAAATAACATCCTGCGTTTCTGAAAAGCCGCAGCTTTCGCAGACGGCGCACGTCCTTTGAAAACCGCGGCTTCGCAAAAGAGTTTTTTAATCGATTACCATGCATACGCCTCGGGCGCCGCACCGTATGCCGGGAAGATCTCATCGAGCTGCTTGAGATTATCCGCCGTGAATTTCACTTCCAGCGCCTTTGCGGAGCTTTCAATCTGAGCCACCTTGCTCACGCCGATAATCGGGCAGGTCACGTTGGGATTATGCAAAAGCCATGCCAAACCCGCTTCTTCCTGCGTAACGCCCAAATCCTTGCAGAAGGTATCGAAGCGCTTCAGCTGTTCAAACGTGCGCTTGCCCTTCTCGTCGAGCTTGCCTGCCGCATCCGCATCCTTCATGGAAGCGAATCCCGCGCGGGTCAAACGTCCGCCGGACAGGGGGCTGTATACCACAACGGCAATGCCCTGCTTCTTTGCGGCGGGCAGCACTTCCAGTTCCGCCTGACGGGTCAGCAGATTGTACAGGTGCTGTTCTGCGGCGATGCCGAAGAAATGGCGCGCGTTGGCACGTTCCTGACCCATGGTGAAATACCATGCGGGGTGATTGCTGGTGCCGACATAATCAATCAGGCCGTCACGATACAGCTGCTCGAACACATCCCACATTTCCTCCCAGCTCGTGGTGCGGTCGATGTGATGCATATAATACAGCTCCACATGGTCTGTCTGAAGGCGTTCCATGGATTCGCGCAGATGACGGCGCACTTTATAGGCAGACAGTCCGCCGGGGCTGTTCGGGCCGTCATAAGGATTGTGCATTTCCTCATGAACCTTCGTGGTCAGAACCACGCGTTCACGGCGACCGCCGCCCTGCTTGAACCAGCGGCCGATGATTTTCTCGGTGATGCCTTCGTTGTTGGTGGCTTTGCCGTAGTTGTCTGCGGAATCAAAGAAGTTGATGCCCGCATCGAGCGCGGCATCCATGATGCGATGAGATTCCTTCTCGTCGCACTTGTTGCCGAAAGACATCGTGCCCAGGCAGAGCTTGCTGACCAGCAAGCCGCTTCTTCCCAAATGCGTATATTCCATATCTGTCTTTTCCTCCCGTGATAAAATTGAATCCGAGATTTGGTTTTTTATTTCCTTCCATCATCATTTTACTCATTTATAACTTGTTATTGCACCCGAAAAATGCGCAAACAGCACGCAGATATGACCATTTTTGAATTCCGAATAAAATGCGGCGCCGTTCACGAAATATCGAACGGCGCCGTGGATTATTGTATTTTTCGAATTTCCAGGCAGAGGCGGCGATCCCCCTCCTGCCCGATTTTGAATGCGTTGGCGGGCAATGTTCCCGATTTGTGTGCCAGCGTGAACAGTTCCTTATACTGAAGTCCTCTGAGCAGAAAGCCGATTGCGTTCTCGGATTCCGCAAGTCGGCGGCTCATTTCCGCCTTGTTCTGAATGTATTCAAGCCGCATTTCGGGGTGATGGGCGGCGTATTCATCCAGAAACGACTGCAAAATCGGAAGCGGATGGCTTTCAAAGCCGAAGCTGAGCTGTGCAAAGCGCGTATACTCGATTAAATCTTCGCCCGGCATATCCTGAATGCCGCATTTTTTCAGATATTCACGGAACGCGCGCCCTATCTGAAGCGGATTCACGCCCGTTGCCAATCGGAAAACCGGTTTCAGTTCAACCGCGGCATTTGCGGCGTTGATTACCTCCACCAGCGCATACCTTGCGGGATGATTCTCCCTCGCGCGCACGGGAACCGTTGAACGGATAATCTCCCAATGCCGCTTCGCCGCTTCGAGTGCGCAAGCCCCTTCTTCAAGCAGGAAAGCCGATTGCACAACGGAACCGATTGCGGCGAATGCCCGTGTGAGCGAATCGGCATCGGCGTCCTCCACCGCCCACGCCCGAATGTGCCCCGAATTCATCATCAGGTCGAAGCTGTACAGCGGACGCATGGCATTTCTGCGTGCATACATCGATTCAATCACCGTTTGCCCCGGATCGTTCATCAGAATCGTTGCATTGGAGAATTCAACGGGCGCTTCCGCACGCAGCTGAAGGCATTTCGAAACGCTCTCCTCCTGCGCCTTTTGCGGCATGCAAATCAAATCGCATTCTTCCAAATCGAGTGCGGCGATAACGCTCGGGCGCAGTCCCGAAGTGGTTTCACGCTCCACAAGCACAAAGCCGTCCACCGCCGGAATCAGGTTTATGCCCCGCATTCCCTGCTGCATTGCATTTTGAATTTTACGGATATTTGTTTTGTTTTCTCCGCTTTCCATATCGGGAAGCGTCCATTCGAGCGCCGAGGGGGCCGAACCGACCAGCCGCTGCGCCGCTTTCCGATACTCCGATGAACCGTTTACCAAAATAGCCCATTTGCTTTTGTCGATTTCGTTTGAAGGCAGCAGAATTCTGCTTTTGTTCAATATTTTTTTCATTCCATTTCCTCCGGCAAAAAGCATAGGTAACACCGTACAAATGAGGTGGTACGATGAATAGTGAATTTTGCGGTAGATGGAATTGCAGGAATCGAAGGTTTACTGGAGGTAAATCGAGATTTCTGCAGCTTCCAGATACCGCAAAAGGCGCATTCAGCGTCGCCGCCGAATTGTGCGGGGTTGCCTT
>CAVHAH010000022.1:0-16411 GCA_963633785.1 bacterium | reverse complement strand
TAAAAAAGACAGACCGTTTCGATCTGTCTTCTCGTGATGGGCTGTCCGGTATGATTTAATTTAGAGGGGAGAGTTTTCCCTCCGCCTGCGCTTTCTCCTGCTCTTCTTTGCCCACTTCATCGCTTGTAGGTTCCGTCGCTCCTCCGATCGGTGCTTTGGCCTCTTCCTCGACCGTTTTCACGGCCTTCTTCACAATGATCTTATGATCGCTGAGGCAATCCGTCCAGCAATAACCTTCGAATACCTGATCGTTGCGCACGATGAGGACGTGGCTCCATTTGCCCTCTTCATCGATAACCTTCACGGTGTGGTTGAAATGGCGGGTCGTGACGATTTCGGCCTCCAAATCTGCAGCGGCGCGAATGTTGAGGCACGGGCGGGCAGCGACGTAGCGGGTCTTGCCCTCAATCGCCTCGGCTTCCTCTACGGTCATGATTGCTTCTGCAGCAGTGGTGGTTTCTGTGGCAGTGGTCTCGGCCAGCGCAAATGTGCAGCCGAATGCCAGAATCAGAGCGATGAGCATTGTCGTAATACGCTTAATCATGATATTCATCTCCTTTTCTGTACTTATATTCTATCACATAGCAGTTAAGAAATGACGGAAATTATATTATAGAAATGTTAATTGGACGAGGAAAGCATAGATATTCAAGCGAACAAAACAAAAGAAGAGACCGCTGCACGCGCGCGCAACGGTCTCGATTCTATGGAATGGGTTTACTGCTCATCCGCAGTGCGGCGATTGAACAGCACGTTCACGATGATGCCCGCGATCAGCGCGGTGGCGATGGAGCTGATGGTGATCGGGCCGAGGTTCAGCTGCAGACCGCCGATGCCGCAAACCAGAATGGCCGCGACCACGAACAGGTTGCGATTGTCGCCCAAATCAACCGTCTGAACCATTTTCAGACCGCTGACTGCGATGAAGCCGTACAGCGCGATGCACACGCCGCCGACGATGCAGGTCGGGATGGAATTCACGAATGCCACGAAGGGATCGAAGAACGCCAAGATGATGCAGTAGATGGCGGTGATGAAGATCGTGCTCACGGAAGCGTTGCCGGTGATAGCCACGCAGCCGACGGATTCGCCGTAGGTGGTGTTCGGGCAGCCGCCGAAGAAGGAACCGATGATGGAACCGACGCCGTCACCGATCAGGGTGCGATGCAGACCGGGCTCGGTAATCAAATCGCGATCAATGATGGAAGACAGATTCTTGTGGTCGGCGATGTGCTCGGCGAGCGTTACGAATGCAACGGGCGCGAACAGCATGAAGATGTTCAGCACTGCGCTTGCATCGAACTTCGAAGCGCCTTCCTTAATCATGCCCACGAAAGTGAAATCGGGAATATGAATCAGACCGATGCCGTCGAATGCGGACAGATTGATAATCTGAATGGCGGCGCAACCGGTGGCATTGCCAATCAGGGTGAGCACCAGTCCGACAGCATAAGCGGACAGAATGCCGATGATGAAGGGAATCATGCGCATGCCCTTGGAGCCCTTTACGGATGCCCAAACGGTCATGAGGAATGCGAAGAAGCCCAGCAGAATGTGAATCAGGCTGTAAGAACCGGATGCGGTGTTGTTCAGGTTATTCACTGCGCTCGAGCACAGGGACAAACCAATCAGCGCAACGGTCGGACCGATAACCACGGGCGGCAGGAGCTTATTGACCCAGTTGGAACCGGTCTTGGAAACAATCAGAGCAATCAGCGCATAAACCAGACCTGCGAACACAGCGCCCAGGAAGATGCCCAGATAGCCGTAAGCAACAGCGCCAACCAGCGGGGAAATGAACGCAAAGGAGCTGCCCAGGAAAACCGGGCTCTTTTTGCGAGTCACGAAGAGGTAGAACAAAGTGCCGCAGCCTGCGCCGAACAGCGCCGCCGGCTGACTCATGTACGTTTCTCCGCTGTTGAGGTTCACCAGTGCGGGAACCAACAACGTTGCAGCCATAATGGCCAGCACCTGCTGGAACGCGTAGACGAGATTCTTTTTGATGGGTGGTTTGTCAGCAATGTCATAAACCAGTTTCATTCCGTAACCCCTCCGTCTATCGATTTCGGAAGCTTTTTGCGGGCAGAAAAAAACTTGCCGCAGAGCGACAAGGCGAAATTCATTCAAAGCATGGTGAGATTCCTGAAGGATCTGACCGCATCGAACTCTTGTCGGTCTCTCTGTACCGTCTTAAAAACTTCCAACGGATAAAATAGCATATTCAAGGGCACTTGTCAAGGAAATTCGCTTTAATTTCTTGTGCAGTCGGAAGAAAAGGAATGCGTGAAGCGATTGTATAATAGGAAAGAAGATTGCACAAACCGTTTTCCCCGCTTCTGCGATAGTGCGCTTGATTAAGGACAAAACCCGCTTTTGCCCGATTCGGACAGCAGAAGCGCAAAACGCCCTGAATTTGGGCGTTTTTTTTAATTTGAGGGTCATAATTGAATGCTATAATTACAGTGAGTTTTTATAGTATTCGGAGGTTGAGTGCCATGCACCCGAAATATATTGTATTTGATTTTGACGGAACCATTATGGAGAGCGCTCCGGGCATTACCGCCTGCGTGTGCCATGCGATGAAAACGCTCGGCTTGCCGCAGCCCGATGTGGAAACCCAGATGAAATTCATCGGACCGCCGCTGTATGTGGCGTTTCAGGAATTCACGCACATGTCGGAAGCGCAATCGGATGAAGCCGTGCGCATTTATCGGGAACGCTACAACAGCATCGGTCTCTTTGAAGCACGGGTCTATCCGGGCATTGCGCCGCTGCTTCGAGGGCTGAAGGCGGACGGGCGCTATCTCGCCATCGCTTCTTCCAAGCCCGAGAGCATGGTCAAGCGCATTGCCGAGCATTTCGGCTTGTCGGAATATTTCGACCGCATAATCGGCGCCGATCCGCACAGCCATTCTTCGGATAAGCGGGATTTGATTCTTGCGGCACTCGGGGAAAATGTGAATCCGCAAGAGGTTTGCATGGTGGGCGATCGCTGTTTTGATATCGATGCGGGACGTGCGCTCGGTTTTCACACCATTGCCGTGGAATACGGCTACGGAAACCGCGAAGAGTTTCTGAATTCGGGGGCGGAGGTGATTGCCGAATCCGTGGCGGAGGTCGGCAAAATACTGGAAGTCAAGCCCACACGGGGAAAGATGATTTCCTTTGAAGGCAGCGACGGATGCGGAAAATCCACGCAAATCGCCCTCTTGCGGGATTATCTGACGGAGCGGGGCGAAATCGTGACGCTCACGAGAGAACCGGGCGGCTGTCCGATTTCCGAACGCATTCGTGAAATCATACTGAGCCTGGATTCAAAGGGCATGAGTGCGGAATGCGAAGCGCTGCTCTATGCGGCTTCGCGCGTGGAACATGTGAAGGAAACCGTTCTTCCCGCACTCAATCGTGGCGAAATTGTGCTTTGCGATCGATATTTGGATTCAAGTTTTGCATATCAGGCCTCGGGGCGTGAACTCGGAGACGACTTTATACGTCAAATAAACAGAGCGGCGAGTGATTTGGTAATGCCCGACCGCACACTCCTTTTCGAAGTTTCCCGAGAAGACGCGCGCAAGCGCATGGCGAACGGCGCACCGCTGGATCGACTGGAAATTGAAAAGGAAGACTTTTTCAGCCGTGTGGGAGCACGGTTTCACAGCCTCGCAAAGGAGAATCCCGATCGGATTCGATTGATTGATTCCTCACGCTCGATTGAAGAGGTTTTCCGAGAGGTACTGAATAATATCTGACCATCAGCAAGGGGTTGAGAAAATGGCTTACGAGAATCTTTGTATGTACTGCTTCGAGGATAACGGCGGCGAAAGTGTTTGCCCGCATTGCGGACGTGATGCGCATGCCGCCGTGCCGCAGATTCAGCTTATGCCGGGTTCGCTTGTGTATCACGATCGTTTTCTGATCGGGCGGTCGCTGGGGCAGGATGCCAACGGCATTGTCTATGCATCGTTTGATACGAAGAAGGAGAATCGCCTGCGCATTCGCGAATACCTGCCGCGCGATTGTGCGCAGCGTTTGCCCGATGGCTCCGTTGCGCCGATTTCGGGCATGGAAGATGCGTTTGAAAAGGGCCTGAACAAACTGCGTGCAAGCGTGGAAGGGGCGGAAGACCCGAAAAAGCGGCATTTCTTCTTCGAGGAAAACGGAACGGCGTACATCGCCCAGCGCAAGCGCAATCAGGCGGCGGCCGAAGCGGTTGAAGAAGAAAGCGATAATTCTTCCAAAAAGCTCTGGATTATGATCGGCGGCGGCGTGATTGCGGTGATTGTGATTGCCGTGCTGCTCATTCAGCTGCTCGGCGGCGCTTTGAATACGGGAACCGATATCGTGCAGGCGGCAACGCCCGATCCGAGTGCGAATATATGGGCGCCTGCCGAATCGCCGACTCCCACGCCCTACGCAACGCCCACATTCGCCGCATTGGTGGATCCCGAGCAATCGTGGATGGACTACACCTATAAAGGCGATGTGAACAAGGAATACGATGAAAAGGCGGGGGTAACGCCCACGCCCAAGGTCACGGCGGCGCCGACGGTCAAGCCGAATACGAAGAATTATACGACCATAACCTCCAATTCCTCCAAATCCGAAATCAAAACGCTCCAGCAGCGTTTGGCGGATTTGGGCTGGCTTTCGTCTTCGAATGTCACGGGGTCGTATGGAAGCGCCACCAAGCAGGCGGTGAAGGATTTCCAGAATTATGTCAACAATACGCTGAATCCGTCCGAGAAGCTCAGCGTAGACGGCATTGCGGGTCAAAAGACGTTGATGTGGCTGTACGGAACGGATTCCGTGAAGCCCACGCCGACGCCCACGCCGATTGTGACGCCCGATCCGGATGCGAATACCGTGAACAAGAATTCGTCGAAAACGGATATTGTTGCGGTCCAGAGAAAGCTGATTGCCCTGGGCATCATGTCCGAGGGTGCAGACGACGGCGTGTTCGGAACATCCACCGTTTCGGCGGTCAAGAAGTTCCAGCAGCGCGTGAACGACCTGGCGGGGTACAATGCGTTGTCCGTTACGGGCAGTGTCGATCCCACCACGATGGCCTATCTGAATTACTATGTCACATGGTGGGAGGCGAAGAAGCAGGAAACCGCAACCGCCGCCCCCACACCCACTGCAACGAGCACGCCCGCACCGACCGCAACGGCAGACGGCGGCGTGAATCAGAATTCCTCCACCAAGGAAATCAAGACCCTGCAGCGGTATCTGATTAAAGTGGGCCTTCTGACCACGGGATCGGACAGCGGAAAATACGATTCCGCAACGCTCAGCGCAGTTGCGCAGTTCCAGGAGTGGGGCAATAAACAGGTCGGTTCGACCATCATGAACGTTACCGGCATTGCCGATGCCACCACCTATTCGTATCTGGTTTCGGCGGCGAATCAGAATTATGTGATTGCCACGCCCGCTCCCACCGAGATTCCGGACGTGCCCGATGAAGGAGAAACGGTCGACAAGAATTCCGCCAAGGAATCCATTCAATATCTCCAGCAGATGCTGATTGAGGTCGGCCTGATGTCGCAGGGCTCGGATGACGGCGTTTACGGCTCGGCAACCACTTCGGCCGTTGCGCAGATTCAGGAATATATCAATCAGACCTACGGAAACGGCACCGTGTCCGTTTCGGGCATAGCGGATCCGATTACGCTTTCCTATCTGGAAGAAGCGGTCAGCAGCGAAGTGAATTTCGCAACGCCGCAGCCCACGGAAATCCCCGATGCGCCCGATGACCAGTACAGCGTGGATCCGTCTTCGCCGAAGGAATCCATATTGTATGTTCAGGAAATGCTTGAAAGCGTCGGGCTTCTCAAATCGAGCGATGCCGACGGCGTTTACGGAAACACCACCACCGATGCCGTGAAGAGTTTCCAACAGTATGTCAACTCCCGTCAGGGTGAAGGCACGCTCGAGGTGAACGGCCTTTGCAACGCGCTGACGCTTTCCTATCTTGAGGATTATTCAAGCCGAGGCATTCAGGCGGTTGAAACGCCCGCCCCGACCGAAGCGGTTGCCGCCGTTTCGAATGTCACCCTTCAGGTGCAGAACGTGGAAGAAACCGACGGCGTTTACCAAATCACGGGGCCGAGAGCGGATTTCAAGTGGTCTGCCGAAGGCGATGTGGAAAGCTATGCGCTGGATATCGTCGATTCAAACGGCGAGGTTGTGAAGAGCTATCGCTCTGTGAACAGCAACGGCGGAAATGTGGAAACATCAACGCTGAATGCCGGCGAAGAGTATGAGATTCGCCTGGGTGCGCTTCCGCAGGGCGGCAGTGAGGACGATATCGTTTGGACGAGCGTGCGCATTCGCACCCCCGGAACGGCGGCTGTACCGACTTTGACAATCAACAGCACCGATGTTTCCGATTCTGCCACGGATATCGATGCGCAGAGCTATCACTTCGAATGGAAGGCCTCGGGAAATGTTTCGGGGTATACCTTCCGCCTTTACGAGGATGATACCGATACGCTCGTGTTCGAACAGTCCGGAAAGAACCTGACCGAGGGCGTTCTGGAGCGCAGTGCGCTTACGGATGGAATGACGTATCGCGTATCCATCGGCGTGCTCGATTCCACCGATACAACCACATGGACGGATTTCCGATTCACCGTGGCCGTACCGGTCGCCACACCCGAACCGACCGCAACGCCCGTTCCCGAAACCGCTCCGAAAATCAGCGTGAATTCGACAGCTTACACGGGTTCCCCGATTCAGGTGGATACGGAGATTTCCACCCTCGGCTGGTCTTCAACGCAAAGCAACGCCGAATATACGATTCGACTGCTTGATTCAACGGGCAATCAGCTTACCGAGGTTGAATCCACAAGAGAAACGGAGCTTTCCTTCGAAACCTCGTATCTGAGCGTAGGGGAGACGTATACTTTGGCGGTCGGCTTGCTGAATGGCGATGAAACTATCTGGTCTACCGCACAAATCATTCGCACAAGCGAAACGCTTTCCACTCCCGAACCCACGCCGACGCCCGAGCCGACACCGACACCCGAACCCACGCCTACGGCAGAGCCGACGCCCACCGCAGAACCCACTGCCGAGCCGACCCCCACGCCCGTTCCGATCAGTGCGCCTGTTCTGTCTATCAACGGCATACAGTCCAGCGACAGCGTGATTGAGTTGGTCGGCGATGAATGCGCAATCGCATGGAGCGCAGGCGGAGCGAATCAATATGATGTTCGCATCATCGATGCATCGGGCAATGAGGTAACGTATACGAAGGGCACATCGCAAACGCAGTTCACGTTTGCCACGTCGAATCTGAATCCCGGCGAGACTTACACCATCGGCATCGGTGCAATCTCTCCCGACAGCGGCGAAATCGTCTGGACCACGGCGCAGTTCATGCTGCCCGTGGCACCCACGGAAGTGCCCACCGCAGCGCCGACTGCGGCCCATGTCGGCACGCCGAGCATTCAAATCGGCAGCCGTGCGGCGAATATGAATGACGTTCCGTATCTGATGGATTCAACGGCGATATTCTCCTGGCAGGCGGACGGCGAAGTGCAGGGCTATCGCGTGTATCTGACCAACGAAGCGAATCAGACCATGAGCCTTCACGACAGTACCACCGATACCAGCATCACGCTTCCCATCGGAAATCTCGAAGACGGAATATATCAGATTCACGTAGGTGCGATTCCCGAAGGTGCGGCTGATGAGAATGATATCGTTTGGAACACGCTGGTCTTCGGCATCGGTTCCGTAACGGCCACCGCAACGCCGCAGCCGTCGGCAACCGCAACGCCCGAACCGTGGCCGTCCTCGATTTCGGCGGTCAGTGCGCCTGCGGATATTCAGCTTGTTCAAATGAAGCTGTATCAGCTGCAGCTGCTCACCAACACCGAAACGCAATCGGGCACGCTCGACAGCTATACGCTCGAAGCCCTTGCGAGCTTTGAACAGTATTTGAATGAGAATTACGATTTGAATCTGCCCGGCGTTGATCCGAGCGATGCGCAAACCGTAATCGACGCACAAACGCTGACCTATCTGCAAAATGCCTATTTGCAGGATGGCACGATTGTGATTGCTCAATAAACATAAATCAGGGATTGCCTCGAAAGAAGCAATCCCTGATGTTTTTTTGCTTATTTTACGATTCGGATGCGGAGCAAATCGCCCGACTCCATGGGAAACGGTGCATTCATGGAATACAGTTCGCTTGGTCGTGAGGCGGATGCTTCCGCTTCTCCGTTTGCGTTTCGAATATCCGTTGCAATGAACGATGCGCCCAGGCTTTTCGGCGAAAGCACCTCGATTCGATCGCCCGAATTGATTTTGTTTCGGCATTCAAAGGTGATTCTGTTTCCTTCAAAGGATTGTACCATGCCCACGAATGTGCAATCCTGAAGGTAAGCCCCCGTATCCGGCTCGTGGTGAATCAATTCGCCGAAATAAAAGCCGGAGGAATACGGACGGTGGCTTGCGGCATTCAATTCACGCTCCAGAAGCGCAGTGTGCTCGGGCGTTGCTGTTTTGTTCACGATGGCATCGATGCGTTGGCGATAAGCGTTTACCGCCGTTGCAACATAATACGGCGACTTCATTCTGCCCTCGATTTTGAAGGAAATCACGCCTGCGGACATAATCTGATCGAGAAACGACAGGCAATTCAAATCCAGCGAGCTGAGAATGGTGGTTCCGCGGTCATCCTCTTCAATCGGGAAAAACTGTCCGGGGCGTTTTTCCTCCATCAGATGATAAGTCCATCGGCAGGATTGCGCACAGGCCCCCCGATTCGCACTTCTTCCGGTCAGATAGGCGCTGAGCATACACCGACCGGAATAGCTCATGCACATCGCACCGTGCACAAACGCTTCCAATTCCAATTCGGCAGGGGCTTTCGCACGCAGTTCGGCAATGTCATTGAGCGACATTTCACGGGCGAGCACCACACGAGTTGCGCCCATATCCGCATAAACCTGCGCCGAAGCGTAATTCAGGCAATTCGCCTGCGTGCTGACGTGAACGGCGAGATGCGCGGCGGCCTTTCGAATGGTGGCGATTGCGCCCAAATCCGAAACAATCACGGCATCCACGCCGATGGATTCAAGCGTTTGCGCATAGCTCGGAAGCGCTTCGATATCGCGGTTGTACGCAAAGGCATTCACGGTAACATACACACGCCGATGCAATGCGTGCGCTTCCCGAACCACCTGCGCCAGATTTTCCAACGTGAACCCCACCTGATTCGCACGAAGCTGCATCTGCGGACCGCCCAGATAGATGGCATCCGCACCGAATCGCATTGCGGTGCGGGCACGTTCCAAATCGCCGGCGGGGGCGAGCAATTCAAACTGATTCATAGCATTCCTTTCATGAAAAAGCGGCAGGCTCGATAGGTGAGCGTGCCGCAGAATTTGAGCGTTGGTTATTCGTCGTCCTCGGGGCGGTATTCCGTGTCGTCCCAATCTTCCGGACGCAAACCGATGTTCGTCGGCGCACCGATTTTCGAGTTCATGTATTTTTCGCACAGAGCGTTGGAATACGAACAGATAATCAGGCGGTTGAATCCGGGAACATACAGCAGATACAGAAGCATCAGCACGAGCAGAACGTAGATTTCAATCGACGGAATGAAGTACATCAAAACCAGCGCAAGCACCGGAACAAACAGCGTGAACAGCTTGATTCCGACCGCCAGCGGCAGATTGCCGATTGTGAGAAGAATACCGTTTCGAATAACATCCTTCGTTTTCAAATCGTAGGTGATAATCAGCATGTACATAATCATTTCGCTGAGCTTCCATACGATGAAAACCAGGAAAAGCAGCGCCAACGGAATCATGAACAGCATCGATTGCTCCGCCGCCATTACCGAATAGAAGCTGTATCCGATGTACAGGAAAAAGGGCATCAGACCGCTGATAATCGAAATAACCAGCGACTGCTTCCAGTTGCCTTTCACCGCATCCCAGAAATCGCTCCAAACGAAGCTGTGTTCGTCGCGCGCCCAGTTGCGCAGAACATACGTTGCGCCCGCCGTGAACGGACCCGTTATCGCAATCAGGGGAATCAGTATCAGAAGGTAGGTTGAAAGCAGACCGGTAGTATCGGAAGTGCCGGAAGCCAGCGTGAAGTAATTCAAAAGCGTCCATGCGGCCGCCGGAAGCCAAAACAGGATATACAACAGATTGACTCCGACCAGCGCACTCCAGCGCGTTTTCAGCACAGCGCCGAAAAGCTGACGACGATTTTGCGGCATGTCTTCGATTCGGTAATCACCTTTCCCCGATTTGCCGTAAAAATAGTTGTTCATGATATTTCCGAAAAAAGACATTTGCGTTTCTCCTTGAATTCAGAATCTATTTTTAATTATAGCACGTTCGGGAGGCTTTTTGCAATAGCAAAATGCGGCTTTGGGGCGGAACTCGGAAATGTTTACTTTTTGGCAATCGCTTTATTCGTGTGCCGTTGAAATCTCCGCATCGGGGCAGGAGAGCTCGCGGTAAGTTTGCCGAATGAAGAAAACCGCAATGATGAATGTCAGAATATCCGCCGCCGGGAAGGACCACAGCAGTCCGTCCAGTCCGAAGAAAATCGGCAGAATAATGGGAAGCGACACGCCGAAGATGATTTCGCGCGTCATGGAAACCGCAGTGGATGCGAATGCCTTTCCCAGCGCCTGCAAATAGATGAATGTTCCCTTGTTCAACGTTGCCAGCGGCATCAGGCAGAGGTAAATGCGGAAGCACTTCACAGTGAAATCCGCATAATAGGAGCTTTCGTTTGCCGCACCGAACAGCGATGCAATCTGCAGCGGAAGCACTTCCACGATTACCAGAGCAACGGCGCCGACGATGAATTCAGCCAGCAGCAATCGGGAGAACAAGGCCTTTGCACGGTCTTTCTTCTTTGCACCGATATTGTAGCCAGCTATCGGAATACATCCCGCCGCCATGCCGATGGAAATGGAAATCGCAATCTGGAAGAATTTCATAACGATGCCGAGCACCGCCAGAGGAATCTGTGCGTATTCGGGCTGACCGAAAACGGGATCCTGTGCGCCGTATTTCATGCACATATTCTGCACGGCGGCCATGGAGATAACCAAAGAAATCTGCGCCAGGAAGCTGGTCAGTCCCAGAACAAGGAATTTCGGAATCAGCTTGCGATTCAAACGGAAGCTGCTCTTTTCCAAGACAATCACTTTCATGTGGCGCAAATAGTAAATGGAGAGAACGGCCGTCAGCACCTGACCGATTACGGTTGCGATTGCGGCGCCCATCATGCCCCAATGGAATGCGTAAATGAAAAGCGGGTCGAGAATCACGTTGGCAATCGCACCGGAAACGGTGGCCATCATTGCGAACTTCGGGCTTCCGTCGCTGCGGATAACGGGATTCATGGCCTGACCGAACATATAGAACGGAACGCCCAATGCGATATAGAAAAAGTATTCCTTCGCAAATGCGTGCGTTTCTGCGTTGACCGTTCCGCCGAACATGGCAAGAATCGGTTCGCTGAAAATCAGATAGATTGCCGTGAGTACAAGGCTGCTCACCACGCACAGCACAACGGCATTGCCGACGGCCTTGTGCGCATCCTCGCGATCCTTGCGTCCGAGCGCGATACTGACGAATGCACAGCAGCCGTCGCCGATAAACACGGCGATGCCGAGCGCAACCACCGTTAAGGGGAAAACAACGGTATTGGCCGCATTGCCGTAAGAGCCGAGATAGGTTGCATTGGCAATGAAGAGCTGGTCGACGATGTTGTAAAGAGCACCCACCAACAGGGAAATGATGCACGGAACGGCATACTTGCGCATGAGTTTGCCGATGCGTTCCGTTCCTAAAAACTGATTCTCGGTATCCATAATAATCACCTTTCTTTCAAAAAATAAAAATGCGCAGCCCCATAATTATCTGGGCTTACGCATTTCTGCCGCACGATTCGGATATAAAGTTGTTTGTCATTCCGCCGTTTTTCACCCGCTTCCACGAAAAATGCGCGTAGGTTCTGCAGCCGGATTTACGCAGAACGCTACGCGCTATGTGCTTATTATAACCGTTTCGAAAAAATTTTTCAACGATTTTTTTGTTATCGTTCGGAGCTGCTTATCGGAATCGGAATTGATAAGCGGTGTGTGTTCCGTTGCTGTTGGGGATAATCAGGGTATCTGTATTCCATTCTATGGAAGTGTAAACTTGAATGCTTTCCGTGCCTTGAATTTCTTTTACGGAGAAATCTTCTAAGCGAACAAGATAGAATACATGCGATTCCCAATCGGTCGCACACAGAAGGAGATAGTTCCCGTCCGGCGAAAACGCCGCAGATTCAATCAGCATGAACGGGAAAGCGTCTGCATCTGTCGAAGCCTCGAGCACTGCGGTAACTTCGTCTGCGGTAAGCGCATGAATCCGATTGTCTTCCTCGGAGATTCCCAAATATCGATTCATTCCCGAGAATGCGTCATTCGGGGAAATACATTGGAAGAAGAATGAGCTGTATAATGTTCTGTCTGCGATATAAGCATATCCGGAATTCGCCGAATAATCCAAATACGTGGCCCGATGGTATTTTGTGGGCAAGTCAAAGGTGAATTCCGTGCTCGTCCACGCTCCGTTTTCGTAAGAAATCCGTGTAACGCCGCAGGGATTGGTTGTATTTTCAGCCGTGCGTAAAATCAGAAGTGAGCCGTTATCGGTTTCGATAAGGCGGGGATATGCGGTATAATCACTGCCCGAATAGCAAAGTTCGGTTGTGCCGAGTTCCAAATCGTATCGATACAGAGCGGTGTCGTATTCGGTGGTGGTTCCGCAGAGAATATAATAGAAATAGCGCCCATCGGCCGAAAAAGTTGATGTTGTAACCACGCCGTGGACTTGGCTGTTCCATTCGCTTGAATAGGTTGCGGTCAATATCAATTCACCTGTGGACAAATCGATAATAATAGGATCATAGAGAAGATTGCCTCCGTTTACTGCCCGAGAATAATTATCCGCAACCGCAGCATAGCGACCGTTGGGCGAATAAACCATGCCTTGTGAAAAATACTTTGGCATGAGCGCATAGAATTTTTCGAGATTGCCGTAGATGTCTTCAACACTTCGTGCGCTTGAAGGATAGATGATATGGTATTTCCCGTTGTAATAGCAAATTATGTTCAGAATACCGGAATTGCCCGAAGGGGAGAGGGAAATCCATTCGGCTTGATAGTCGGCAAGCTCATCGGCGAGAGCGGCGGTAACGTCTTCGGGCTTTTCCGTGTCGGTATATGCCCATACTTCATCCGCAATTTCAAAGTCTTCTGCGTTTATTTCGGGGAATTCCGATTCTTCAAGCACGAGATTTCCGCTTTCAAAAGCCGCATCGAGCGCATTCTGCGTTTGAAGCCCGAGGCTGACGGCCGTTTCTTTTTGACCGTTTCGCACCAGCGCTTTTTTATATTGCTCTTTCTGCGCATCGTCGAGCGATGAAAGTTCTGTCTTCTCAAAGTAGGCAATGGCATTCTCGTATTCGCCTGCGGAAGCGTACATGGATGCCGCGGATGCATACAAATCCTTCAAATCCGCATTGCAGACCTCCGCATAAGCGGTGTCCTGTTCGAAAGCGGAAACATCATTTTCGCAGATGTCCACCTTGCATTTTAATGCCCATGCATCCGCCGAATTCGGGCTGATTTCCAGAGCCTTATTCACCGCATCTGCGGCGGAGGCACAGTCTTCGAGAAGCAGGTGAACATCGGCTTCCCCCAGAAAAGCCCGCTCTTTTTCGGGATTCAGCTTTTGTGCGACCCGATATCCTGCGATGGCATTCGCATAATCGCCGCTGTTTGCATACGCTTCTGCCTTCGAAAGCATTTCGGAATAATCATCTTTCTTTGAACACGCACTTACCGAAAACAGCAAAACCAAAATCAGAATTAAAGATACGATTTTTTTCATAACGGTTCGCTCTCCTGTTCATTTGATTCTTTAAGGCAACATCGCACAATTCGGCGCAGATTTACACTTCTTCATTTCGTGATTGCCTGCGAAATTCACCGGGCGCACAGCCGTATTGCGTGCGGAAGGCCTTCAGGAATGTGGTGTAGTCCGAAAAACCCGATTGCAGTGCGGCACTCGTGACATTTTCGCCCGCCCGAATGCGCTCGGAGGCATGAATCAGGCGTTTTTGGCGAATGTATTGGTGAATGGTCATGCCGGTGTGGCGTTTGAACGTGTGCATCAGGTGCGATGCACTCATATAAAACTGTGTGGCAATGGAATCGACCGACAATTCGCCCGACAGATTTTGATTGATATAAGCGAGTATCGCATTGAAACGCGGATCGCTGTGGGTGCGTATTGTGGTGTTCGACGGCGCTTCCGAAATGTGTGTAGACAATTCCAGCAGCACCTGAATCAAATAAGTATCCGATAACAGGCGATGTCCGGGCGCTTGTGAATGCTGACAGCGTTCGATGGCATACAGCCTTTCCGTGAGCTGAGCACGCATTTGTTTGGGCGGACAATACAATCCGCTTCCGCTTTTCAACGGTCGGGTGAATACCTCGCGCAGTGCGGGCTCGGCATATTTATCGAAGAAACGGTCGTTAATCCAGAGAATGATGCGTTCATAGACCTCTGTGGAGCGCATGATGGATTGGTGAATCTGGTGGCGCGGAATCAGGAGAATATCCCACGGCGAAAGATCGTACGTCACGCCTTCAACGATATAAGTCACGCTTCCGGACAAACATAAAACCAGCTTGTGAAAATCATGGCTGTGCGTTTGAAAATCAACATCACGGCGATCCGTGGAATGAAACAGGCGGTAATCCTCGTTCAAATATCCGCGATTGCATACGGCGCTCATGCGTTCACCTCCGAAGCAGTTTTTTCAAGGTTCATCTGTAAGTATACAGCATTCATGAAAAAAGTGCAATCAAAAAGCGGCGTTTTGAAAGTTTTGAAAAAGCTATTGTTTTTCGCATCGAATAGGAGTATAATACCCGCAGAACTGAATACAGGGGAGCTTGTGAAAGCAGGCTGAGAGGAAGTAATCGAACTTCGACCCTTATACCTGATGTGGATAATGCCGCCGTAGGAAGTGAAGCTGCTTTGTAGCAGGAGGATATCGCAGAAGGTATTCTCCTGTTTTTTTGTTCGTCTTTTGAGAAAGGAGGAAGCGGATTCCACTTATGTGGCGAGCTGAGGGGGAGCGCCCTGAGCTTTGTATATCAGCGATGGGAAGCCGTGTTCCGGCGTGAGAGGATACCAATGAGTATCGACCGAACTTCCGTGCGGTTGTCTATGGACAAACCGTAACTTTTTGTCGGAAGCGTCGCTGAATACAGCCGTTTCCGGAATTGATTCAAAGGAGGATATCGATATGAAGAATTCAAACGTGAAAAAAATCGCATTGGCGGCTGTTTTGTGTGCCGTTGCCGTTGTCGGCAGTCTGTTCTCTTTCCCCGTTTTCGCAAGCAAATGTGCGCCCGTTCAGCACATGGTGAATATACTGTGTGCGGTTCTGCTCGGCCCGGGATACGGCGTGGCGGCGGCATTTACGGCCTCTTTGATTCGCAATCTTCTGGGGCTCGGAAGCCTCATGGCGTTCCCGGGAAGCATGTTCGGCGCACTGCTGTGCGGTCTGGTTTACAAAAAAACCAAAAGCGTTGCGGGCACATTGATCGGTGAAGTATTCGGAACGGCGGTTCTCGGCGGTTTGTGCGCCTATCCCGTTGCCGTTTTGCTTATGGGAGTGAGTGCGGCCGATGTTGCATTTTATGCATACATCATTCCGTTTTTGATTTCCACGGCCGCAGGTGCGATTATTTCGGCCGCTCTGATTTACAGCTTGAAGAAATCGGGCGTTCTGCAGCGCATGCAGGCATCGCTCAACAGATAAGGAGAAGGCAGAATGTTTCGGGAAATGCTCGATAATGTACGGGGAAAAAGCCCGCTGGTGCACAGCATAACCAATTATGTGACCGCCAATGACTGCGCAAACATCGTTATCGCCTGCGGCGCAGCTCCGATTATGGCGGACGATAAGGAGGAGGTTGCCGAAATCACCTCCCTGTGCGGCGGCTTGAATATCAATCTGGGTACACTCAGCAAGCGCGGCGTTGATTCCATGCTGATTGCGGGAAAAAAATCAAACGAGCTCGGACATCCCGTTGTGCTGGATCCCGTCGGCGTCGGAGCATCGAAATTTCGAACCGAAACAGCCTTGCGCCTTCTGCGGGAAGTGAAATTTACCGTCATCCGCGGCAATATTTCGGAAATCAGAACGCTGGCGTCGGGAAGCGGCTCGACAAAAGGCGTGGATGCCGATATTGCCGATCGGGTGACGGAAGGAAACATCGATGAAGTGATTGCCTTTGCGAAGGCGTTTTCGAAGCGAACGGGCGCCGTTATCGTTATTACGGGCACTATCGATA
>CAVHAH010000021.1:0-16533 GCA_963633785.1 bacterium | reverse complement strand
TGACCCTGCCCGGCCCCGAACGCAGCGCAGGTTCTTTGCATCCGATGAATATCGCCTTGAATAAGATGATTGATATTTTCGTGGGTATGGGATATGAAGTGGTCGAAGGACCGGAAGTCGAATACGATCACTACAATTTCGAATTGCTGAATCTGCCGAAGAATCACCCCGCCCGTGACGCACAGGACACCTTCTATGTAGACGATAATATCGTTCTGCGCACGCATACTTCGCCGGTGCAGGCGCGCATCATGACCACTCGCAAGCCGCCGATTCGCGTGATTTGCCCCGGACGTGTTTACCGTGCGGACGAAGCGGATGCCACGCATTCGCCCGTGTTCCATCAGATGGAAGGCTTGGTTATTGATGAAAACATCACCATGGGCGATTTGAAGGGAACGCTCGATGAATTTGCCCGTCAGATGTATGGCGAGGGAATTCGCACACGTTTCCGCCCGTCGTTCTTCCCGTTCACGGAGCCGTCTGCCGAGGTAGACCTGACCTGCGCAAACTGCAAGGGCGAAGGCTGCCGTATGTGCAAAGGCACGGGCTGGATTGAAGTGCTGGGCGCCGGCATGGTAAACCCGAAGGTTTTGGATATGTGCGGCATCGATTCAAAGAAGTATTCCGGATTTGCGTTCGGCATGGGCGTAGAGCGCATTTCGCTGCTGAAATACAACATTCCGAATCTGCGTTATCTGTACGAAAATGATCTGCGGTTCTTGACGCAGTATCGCTAAAGAAAGGGGAAATGTGACATGAAGGTCCCGATGAAATGGCTGAAGGAGTATGTGGACATCAAACTGTCCCCTGAAGAATACGCTTCGAAAATGGTAATGACCGGTACCGCCGTGGAAGACGTGACGTACACGGGCATGCAGTTTGACAAGGTGGTGGTCGGCAAGGTAATCACTTGTGTGGATCATCCCAATTCCGACCATTTGCACATCTGCATGGTGGATGTCGGCGGCGAAGAGCCGATTCAGATCGTCTGCGGTGCGCCGAATGTACATGCCGGAATGCGTGTTGCGGCGGCACTGGATGGCGCACACCTTCCCGGAGATGTGAAAATCAAAAAAGGCAAAATGCGCGGCGAAGTTTCCTGCGGCATGTTGTGCTCCGGACCCGAACTGGATGTTCCCGCAGGCTTGTATCCGCATATCGGCGATGAGGGAATCATCGAGATTTTCGAAGACGTTCCCGCCGGAACGGATGTGAAGGAAGTATTCGGCCTGGGCGACAGCGTGATTGATTTCGAAATTCTCGCCAATCGCCCCGATTGCCTGAGCGTTTGGGGACTTGCACGTGAAAGTGCGGCCGTGCTCGATGAATACTGCGTGATGCCCGAAGTGGCCGTAGAGGAAAAGGGCGAAGGCACTTTCGACGATTATGCGCATATCGAAGTGAAGGATCACGAGGCTTGCAAGCGTTACTGCGCACGCGTGATTCGCAATGTAAAAATCGGCCCGTCTCCGAAATGGATGCGTGAATATCTGTACGGCGCAGGCGTTCGCCCGATCAATAACATCGTGGATATCACGAATTTTGTGATGCTTGAAACCGGTCAGCCGATGCACGCATTCGACCTTTCCAAAGTGAAAGATCAGACGATTATCGTGCGTAAGGCCATGCCCGGCGAAAAACTGACCACGCTTGACGGCAAGGAACATGTGCTGGATGAAAAAATGCTCGTGATTGCCGATGCGCAGAACGCCACGGGTCTGGCGGGCATCATGGGCGGCGAAGAATCGGAAATCGTGGATGATACTGCGAGCGTTCTGTTTGAATCTGCGGCGTTCGAGCGTGCGAACAACCGCATTACCGCAAGAAAACTGGGCGTGCGCACGGAGGCTTCGGGTCGTTTCGAAAAGGGCGTGAATCCCGATGGATGCCGTGAGGCGCTTGAACGTGCCTGCATGCTGGTGAATATGCTTGAATGCGGCGAAGTGGTTCCGGGCGTGTTCGACGAATATCCTCAGCCGATTGAGCCGAAGACGATTGAAGCAGAGGTGGATCGCATTTGCCGCCGCAACGGCGTGAATGTTTCGGGCGAAGAAATGGAAGCGATTCTGAATCGCCTGAATATCGACACCGTGCTCTGCGGAAACACGCTGACCTGCGAGATTCCCAGCTATCGTCAGGATATGGAAACGGATGCCGATATTGCGGAAGAGATTCTGCGCATGTACGGCTACGATCACATTCCGTCTACCCTGATGAATGCCGTGACAATGCCCGGATTCCGCGGCGAAAAGCGCGAGTTCTTTGATCGCGTAAAGGATGCGCTGATTGGCATGGGCATGTATGAGATTCTGAATTACTCGTTCATCAGCCCGAAGTGGTTGGAGAAGCTGAATTTGGAAGAAAACGATGCACGCCTGAATACGGTGGTCATCCGCAATCCTCTGGGCGAAGATACGTCCGTGATGCGTACCACGCTGGTGCCGTCGATGCTCAATACCGTTGCCGCCAATCTCAACCGAGGCATTTCCGAAGGCAAGCTCTATGAGCTGTCCAAGACCTTCGAGCCTACGGGTGAAGCGGGAACGCTGCCCACGGAGAAGAATGCGCTTTCGATTGCGATGTTCGGCTCGGATGTGGATTTCTATTCCATCAAAAATGCCGTGGTCTGGCTGCTGGCGAAGTTCGGCGTTCAGGCTGAAATCAGCGCTTCGGGCGATTGCTATTATCATCCGGGTCGCAAGGCGGAATTGACGGTAAACGGAACGCGTATCGCCGTAATGGGTGAAATTCACCCGGATATCGCAGAGCATTTCGATATCGATCGCCGTGTGTATGTGGCGGAAGTGGATCTTGACGCACTGCGTCCGCTGGAGAAGGCATTCTACGGCGTGAAGCCGTTGCCGAAGTTCCCGGCAGTATCGCGTGATATTGCGCTGGTGGTGGATGAATCCGTCGGTGCAGGCACGATGATGGACGTGATTCGTAAATCCGCAAAGAATCTGGAAGATGTGAAGCTGTTTGACATCTACCGCGGCGATAAACTCGGCGCAGGCAAGAAGTCGGTGGCCTACTCCATTACATTCAGAGCATCCGACAGAACGCTCACGGACGAAGAAATCGTTTCGGCGATGAACAAAATTCTCAAAGCCCTCAACGAAAGCTGCGGCGCAGAGATTCGTGCATAAATAAAGCAATATAGACAAAGGGCAGCACCGTGCAAATGAGATTGTGCGATGCTGCTCTTGTGCGTAGAAAGACGGAAAGTGAATACATCGATTCATCCCACTGCTGTTTTGCCGCTTTCCAAATCAATCGTGAAAAATGGTTGTTTTTTCTCTTGATCTGTGATAAAATACAATTAAATGATGCTTAGACAGCATCGGAAATTTGGTTTAGAGATTGTTTGAAGGGGGAGCTTGCGATGATTACGCATAAGGACATATCCCAAATTAAGATTGGCACTTGTCTGCCCGGTCAGTGTGCGGAAGAATGGGGCCCGCATCTTGCGAAGCTCGGTTTTGAAACCTGGTCTGTGAATTTCCATATGGAATTTTACGGAGTGAATATCGAACAGCAGGGACCGCGCATGAAGGCTTTGGCCGAGGAAAACGGGGTTGAATTGACAACGCTGGGCTATTATTGCAATGCCGTTCAATTTGACGAGCATGTCGAGAATCTGAAGCGGGCAATCAAGGCCGCACCGCTCTATGGCGCAAAGACGGTTTCGACATTCGCGGGTGCATACGAGGATCGCCCTGTTCCGGAATCTTATAAGCGTTTCGGAGAGGTCTATCGTGAAATGGCAAAGCTGGCTGAAGACACCGGCGTGCGTTTGGCAATCGAGAATTGCCCGATGGGCGGCACTTGGGAGCGTGCAACCTGCAATATCGGATTCAATCCGAAGGCGTGGGAAGTTATGTTCAATGAAGTTCCGTCGGAGGCGCTGGGCCTTGAATGGGAACCTGCGCATCAGATGATTCAGCTTATCGATCCCATCGCTCAGCTGTACAAGTGGGCCAAGAAGATTTATCATGTTCACGGCAAGGATGCCACGGTAAAGAAATCGATTATCTCCGAATACGGCGTATTGTGCGATACCGATGAATATGCGCCCGAACGCACGCCCGGCTTCGGCGACAGCAACTGGCGTGATATCATCTACATTCTGCACGACAACGGTTACACCGGCGATATTTGTGTAGAAGGCTACCACGATCCGATTTACAAGGATCATTGGGAGATGACCGCTCAGAAGCATGCGCTGAATTACCTGAAGTGGTGCCGCGGCGGAGATTTCATCGAAACCCCCTGGGCGCCGATTGATTACGCAAAACACTGAGATTCATTTACAAAACAAAAAAATCCCGTTCTCGAAAACGGGATTTTTTTTGCACTCAAGGAAATGTACGGCGGTTATCGGTCTTCGGATTCATACAGCGATTCATCGAAATCCTCTTTCAGGTAATTGAGAGAGAGCGAGGAACGCGCTTCGCCGTAGTCCTGCGGGCTGTATTCATCATCGAGCGCCATGCTTTGAATGTCCGAATGACCAACGAGAATCACATCCAGAAGCTCTGCACCCATTGCATTCAGCGTTTCGGCATAACGCTTTGCCGCACGCCGTTCGTAATCACCGACACGGGGAACCTCGTCATCCACGCATTCCAGCAGAATTACCGAACGGGCATGAAGGCTGAGCGCATCCGAGAGACATCGGCGCATTGCGTTCGGTTCACCCCACGAAAGCGAATCGCAAACAGGACCGAAAAACTGAACGATTCCCGTGGGAGATATACAAATTTGATGCGTTGACGGGCGGGCAACATCGGTTGTGAACGCCAGACTCAAGCCCAGCGCTTGCCGATAATTGTGAATTCGCAGCGGCTTTTCATTCAGAAGATCGCAATAGCTTTCAATCAATTCTCCGATACTGCAAAGCCATTCGGCCACACGAACGCCCACGCCTTTGATTTCGGAGAGTTCCTCGACCGATGCGCCCAGAACACCCTTGACCGATCCGAATTTATGAATCAGCGAATGTGCGATTTCACTTACATCTTGTCGGGGAATCGCATAAAACAGCAGCAGTTCCAACACCTGATGCGGATCAAAGGAATCCAATCCTTCCCGCATGGCACGTTCACGCAAACGGCTGCGATGCCCTTTATGAATATCGGAAGACGGCATATAGACCTCCATAGGGGAGAGAGCCCGCTTTTTAGGCGAGCTCTCGTTTTGATTATCTCTTGAACAAAACCAAATCCTTGACTTTTTCGATGATGTAACTCTGCGGAGATTGCTTGACGTTGCCGTAGAAGCCCTTTCCGCCGTACTTGTTCGATACCATGTATTCCGTGAGCGACTTCGCATAGGAGAAGACTTCGCCGATGGTAACTTTGCCGTCGTGGTTTTCATCCGCAGGGGCAGTCAGAGATGTCCAACCGTGTATCTTTTCGGGGGCAAGCTCTGCACTTGCGGAATAGCCCAAGCCGTACAACAGCGCAAAGGTGAAGTAGTCCACGCTGTTCATTACGCTGGAAACGCTGTAGAAGGAGCTGGGGGTATCAACGTGGCTTGATGCCAGAATCGAGATACGCCCGTTTTCTTCAACCAGCTTGTCGTTAATGGTATCAATCAATCCGCCGGCATTGCAGGAATCCATCACAACAATCACATTTCCCTTAATCTTTGAAATATGATTATAGATTTCGGCGGCATATACGCGATACTCATCCTCATTCTCGGAATTATTGTTGTTCGGAATGGTGAAGCAGTATCCGCCCACAGTGCTTCCGTGAGAGCAGAAGTAGAGAACGGAGGTGTCATCCTCCGTAGTATCACGGAAGAAATCATCGATGCGGCTGAACAGTGTGCTCTTTGCGGCATTCACAATCGGACCGCAGATTTCGTATTGCCGTCCTTCAACGGTCGCCTCTTTCAACGCCTCGGTGAAGCTGTATGCGTTGTTGCTTGCGAAGCGCAGGTAACCGCTGTCCGTGGAATTGCCGTAGTAATACGCAACGAATGCGCGGCGCTTTCCGCCCAGAACGTTGATATTTGCTTTACCAACGGTTCCGTCGCTTGCAATCACGCGAATTTCCGCTTCGCCGTAAGCAATACCGGTCACAACACCGTTTTCATCTACGGTCGCAACGTCGGGATTGCTCGATTCAAACTTCACATTGCCCGAGCTCAGCAGATTCGTAGGCAGGAAACTGTAAAGCACATTGGTGGTTTCGTGCATCTCCAGCGTATCTTTTTCGAGCACCACGGTGATTCCGCCGATTTTATCGACGACTTCCACTTCAATCTGTGCGCTCAAATCGTTGATGACGCTCTTGAGCGTGATTGTTGCGCTGCCCTTCTTGTTTGCTTCGAGATAGCCGTCTTCACCGATTGAGATGATTTCGGGGTCGCTGCTTTCAAGCGTGTAACAGCAGGCACCCTTATCAAAGGTCGGGTTGAGAGCGGCGCGTTCACCCACAAGAATCAACGCCTTTGTTTGCTCAAACGATATGGATGTCGGCGTTTCGCAAACCTCAACGGTAATCACATCGCTCAGACCGTTGTAGGCCTCGGCACTGATGGTTGTGGTTCCGATGGCATGGAAGCGGACGAGACCGTTTTCATCAACGGTTGCGATGCTGTCATCTGCGCTGTCGAAGCGAACGTTTGCATATTCCGAATCGCTTCCGTAGAGCACCTTCAGTTGAACAGTATCTTCCAAGCAGGCTTTGATGGAGTAGGGGAGCAGACGGATTTTCGTGGCCATGCGGCTCACGATAATCTTCTTTGTTGCGCTTGCGCCGTTCTGCGCATTGGCGGTAATGGTGGCTTCACCTTCGCCAATGGCATAGACCACGCCGTTGCGGTCCACGCATGCGACATTTTCGTTGTCGGAAGTATAGCTCAGTGCGGCAACGGCAGTGCCTTCCTCTGTCACGGTTGTCAGCTCGAAATTCTCGCCGATTCCCATGCGATACTGCGCATCGCCGAGCGTGAATTCGGTGGCCATATCGACCACTTCGATTTCAATGGAAGCGCTCAGATTGGCGAAATGCGTTGCATACGCCGTGATGGTCGCCTTTCCCTTGGCGTTGGCGGTAATCGTCTTGCCGTCGGGAGATACGGAGATGCAGGTTGAATCCGAAGCGAATATTGCGCCGATTACGGAACCGTTGTTTCCGAGAAGCTGCGGCGTATACGTTTCGCCCAGACCCATCATGCTGAGTTCAGGATCGAAGTTAATGGCGGTGGGCACTTCAACCACTGTGAGCGTCAGCGTGTCCGCCTTGCCGTTGAGCGTTTTCACACGCAGAACGGTAGTTCCGACAGATTTTGCGGAAACGATGTACGAACCGTTGGATTCGGAAAGCGTTGCAATGCTGTTCGATGCAATCGAAAGGGTGTAACGCATATCGCAAAGTCCCGATGCGCTTGTGATAACGGGCTGTGCGAGCGTATAGGTATCGCCCTTCGAGAGAATCAATTCATCCATTTCGGCGAATCGAATCGTTTCGGGCGCATTCACAACCGATACTCGGCAGGAAACGGTGATATTATCGACATAAGTGGTAGCGATAATCTCCGTTTCGCCCGTGCCGACGGCCGTGATAAGACCGTTGGCATCCACGGTTGCAACGGTTGAATCCTTCGTTGAATACCGAATGTGACCGGCGGCATCCGCATCGAGCACGCTTGCCGTTATCTGTGCGGTTTCGCCTGCATACAGCGTAACGGCATCCGCATCCAAAGTCAGACCGGTCGGAGCCGCTTTCACGGTAACAACGCATTCGGCTTCATCCGTTCCGCAGACAGCGGTGATTGTCGTGCTGCCGATTGCTTTTGCGGTGATTTCTCCGTTGAGATTGACTGTGGCAACTTCGGGGTTGCTGCTCGATACGCTCAGATTCTCCGCTTCGGGAGAATGATGGATGGTGTAGGCGTAGACTTCGCCCACGCCGAGCGTCACATTGCGCTCCGAGAACCATGTATTCGCTTCCGTGACCTTTACAAGGCAGGTTGCGGTGAGCGCTTCGTTCACGGTTGAATGTGCGGTAATCGTGGCTTCACCGACGCCGATGGCGTTAATCGTACCGTTTGCGCTGATTTCGGCAACGTCGGGATTATCACAGGTGAATGTGATGCTTCCGTAGCAATCCGAATCCGTTCCGTTGAGAGCCTTCGCAGTCAATTTCTGCGTTTCGCCGACAAAGAGATTAACTTCATTACTGCTCAGGGAAATACTTTCGGGCATCGGAATCACACGGACATCACAGGTGTCATACGCCGATTCTACGCCCGCAACGCGCACGTAAATGCGCGCCGAGCCCTTTGCAATCGCCTGAACCGTGCCGTCTTCGCTCACGGTCGCTACGGAGGGATTCGAAGATTCATAGGTCAGCGTTGCAAGGGTATTGTTCGGAATTTCCGCCGTCAGCGCTTGCGACATGCCGATGCCCAGCGTCACAGCGCTGTGGTTCAGCGTAACGGAATCGGCGGTGGGGAGCACCTCGATTGCGTATTTTCCGACAATGCCGTTATACGCCTTCGCAATGACATTCGTTTTACCAACAGACAGAGCGGTCACGGTATTTCCGTTGATGCTCAGAACCGTTGAATCTTCAACAGAGAAGGTATAGCTTCCGATGGTATCGACCTTTGCGGAAAGGTTCGCCGTTTCGCCGACACTCATGCGCTCCTTGTCTGCGAATACCTGAATGCTCGTAGGTGCGGCAATCACGGTAACGGTGCAGGTTGCGGTTTTACCGTTGTAGGTGGTTGCGGTAATGATTGCACTGCCTGCGCTGAGACCGGTCGCACGGCCGTTTTTATCAACCGTTACGCAGGTTGTGTTCGAGGATGTGTAGGTAACTTTCTTCGAGCATTCACCGCTTGCGGAAGTAACTTCGATGTTCGGCAATGCGGCGATTTCACCAACGCCCATTACGAGCGTGCTCGATTCGAAAGCCGCAGATTCGGGCAACGCATACACAACCACATCGCACTTGGCGGTTTTGCCGTTTGAAGAAGATGCGGTAATTGTTGCGGTGCCTGCGCTGACGCCGTAAATCGTGCAGGAAGAACCGTTGGCGGTCACGCGTACAACCTCGGGGTTCGAGGAAGTATAAGTGAATGCGGTCATGCTGTCCGCACTGCGGTCGCAGTACAGAACAGTCGACTGATTCACATTCAGCGCAGTGCTGATTTCCGTCAGCGAAATCCATTCGGGACCTGCCATAACGGTGAATTTGCACAGGGAGCTCGCACCTTTTCCGTTGTAGGTATACAGGCGGACATACGCCGTGCCGGGTTTCAGTGCGGTAACGGTGCCGTCTGCGGAAACGGTGAGCACGTCGGTATTGCTGCTCTCGAACTTTGCGATGCTCGTATCGGCGGCGGAATAAATGAAGCTGCCGCCGCTGTAATAGATTCTGCCGTAAAGCTTGTATGTCTGGCTGACGCCCAAATCCACGCTGGAAGCGCTCAATTCAACCTTGGTCGGCGCTTTGCGAACCGTGACCTGGCAATCGACATAAATGCCGTTTTGTAGCTGTGCGCGGATGATGCAGTTGCCCGCCTTTACACCCGTAACAACGCCGGTAGAGCTGACCTTGGCAATGGAGGAACTGCTGGACATATAGGTAACCGTGCCCATGCAGTTGTCTGTGCCTTTGTAGCTGTAAGAAACGTTTATCTGCGCTTCTCCGCCGATGGCGACATTCATATAGGTGTATTCGGCCTCGATTTTATCGGGAGCGGGAACGACCGTCACCTTACTGGTCGCATACAGTTTGCCGCCGGAGGCGGAGACGGTTTCCGCCGTAATCAGCGCACTGCCTGCTTTTTTCGCGGTGATTGTGCCGTCTTGGCTCACGGTCGCCACTTCCGTATTGGAAGAGGAGAATGTAATCGTGCCCATTTCAAACGCACCGACAGAGGCGGTGAGTTTTTCGGTCATGTTTTCGCCGAGCGTGACGGATTCCTTATCTACGGTGATTACACTCGGCGCAGAGAGCACCGATATACGTCCGGAGACCTGAAGCCCGTTCGTTGCGGTGAATCGAAGGGTGGTTTCGCCCTTGGTCAAACCGGTTACATTGCCTGCGCTGTCTACCGTTGCGATTTTCGGATCATCAACGGAGAATGTTCCGACAGCTTTTCCGTCGGCAGCGGAGTAAATGAAGCTCTTGCCGCTCTTAATCCAGACGTTCACACGGTTTTGCGCAGTCATGCCCACGCCCAGCTGAAGCGTTGAATATTCAAGATAAAGCCTGCTCGGGCGATCCCAAACCTTCACGGCCACCGTTCCGGTAACGCCGTTATAGGTTTTCACGGTGATATAGGCCGTGCCTGTGCGGGCGGCGTAAATCTGCGTGCCGCTGACGGCGACATACTTGCTCTTGCTGGTCGAAAGCGTATAGGTGGTTTCGCACTTATCGCCATCGGTGTTGATGAATTCAACGGGCAGTTCTGCCGTTGTATAACGGAGAATGTTGATGGTCTTTGCGGGGAAGACCACCTGCGCGGGTGCGGGAACCACCTTCACTTCGCTTGTTGCCTTGATGCCGTTGTTGGTGGTGGCGGTGATGGTTGCCGTGCCCTTCGCAACGGCGGTGATTTTGCCGTCGGCGGTAATCGTTGCGATTTCGGGATTGGACGACTCGTAGGTCGTTGTACCCATTTCGAACGTGCCGTAGGAAGCGGAGTACTGCGCGGAATCACCCACGCCGATATTCAGCGTTTCGTAATTCAGATGCAGTTCGGTGGGCTGTGCCAGAACGGTGACATTCGTGGTGATGCTCAGCCCCGTGGTGGTTTTGAATGTAAGGGTCGTTGAGCCCTTGGAAACGCCCGTTACATTGCCTGCGCTGTCTACGGTTGCGATTTTGGTATCGCCCGTGGAGAAACTGCCGACACTTGCGCCGTCTGCTTCGGTATAGATGAAGCTCTTGCCGCTCTTAATCCAGACGTTTACACGATTCAGCTCGGTCATGCCCTCGCCGATTTGCATATTCGTCTTTTCGAAATACAGGCGCTTCGGCTTGTCCCAAACCTGAACGCGAACCGTTCCGGTAACGCCGTTATAGGTCTTTACGGTGATGTACGCCGTGCCTGTGCGCGCGCCGTAAATCTGCGTGCCGCTGACGGCGACATACTTGCTCTTGCTGGTCGAAAGCGTATAGGTGGTTTCGCAATTCACGCCATCGGTGTTGATGAATTCAACCGGCAAATCGATTACGGAGTAGCGGAAAATGTTGATGGTCGAAGTGGGGAAGACCACCTGCGCAGGTGCGGGAACCACGGTCACGATGCAGCTTGCGGTAAGACCGCTGTTCGTGGTTGCGATAATGGTCGCAACGCCCTTCTCCACTGCGGTGATTTTGCCGTCTTCGGTAACGGTTGCGATTTCGGGATTAACGGATGCATAGGTCGTTGTGCCCATCTCGAAAGTGCCGTAGGTTGCCGAAAGCTGCGATTGATCATTCACGCCCAGCGTCAATTCCGTTTTATTCAGCGTGATTTCGCTCGGAGGAGCCATTACGGTCACTTTGCAGGAGGCGGACAGACCGGTGACAGTGGTGAAACGAACGGTTGTTTCGCCCTTTTTCACGCCTGTGATTTTGCCGGATGCATCCACGGTTGCGACTGTTGAATCATCAACGGTGAAACGACCGACGCATTCGCCGTCTGCCTGAGAATAGATGAAATTCTTGCTGCTGCTGCGGTAAATCTTCGCAAGCAGCGTGTCGGACATGCCTTCGCCGAGCATCATGCTGTAAGTAGAGAGATACAGCTTCTTCGGCTTGTCCCAGATTTTGATTCGAACAACGCCTTCTGCCCCGTTGTCCGCAACGGCACGGATATAAGCGGTGCCAGTGCGTGCGGCATAGACGGAAGTGCCGTTGGAAATCTTTGCATACTTCGTGGAACTGCTGACCAGCGTATAGTTGGCCTCGCAGCTTTCATTATCGGTATTGAAGAATTCCACCGGAAGCTTTACGGTTGTTCCCACAATCAGGTTGATGGTTTCGGCGGGGAATTCCGCACGGCTCGGTGCGGCCACCACGGTCACCGCACAAACGGCACTTGCACCGCCCTCTGCGGTTGCGGTGATGTTCGCAATGCCCTTCGAAACGGCGGTAATCACGCCGTCTTTGCTCACGGTTGCGATTTCGGGCGCATCGGAAGAATAGGTGATAGCGCCGTCCTCGTTTTCCTGGAAGGTTGCGGAAAGCGTCGAGGTGCTGCCCACGCCGATGGTCAATTCCGTGTTGTTCAGCGTGATTTTTGTGGGAAGGCCGATTACACGAACGGAGGTGCGAATTTGCATGCCGGATGCGGCGGTGTATACGAGATTCGTAACGCCCGCCGAAACGCCCGTAATCACGCCCGATTGATTCACGGTTGCGATTTCGGGATTCTCGGTTGAAAATTTGCCTACGCCTTCGCCGTCGTTTTCGGTAAAGATGAAGCTTCCGCTATTGTTGAACAGAGCCACACGGTTGTTGATTGTCGAGCCTGCTTTAACGGTCTGATCGGTGAATTCGAAGTACATCCGATTCGGATAGCTCCAAACAACCACCTTCACGGAAGCCTTTGCAGTTCCGACTGTTGCGGTAACCGTTGTTTCGCCGACAGACTTGGCGTAAATCTGCGAATTGCTTACGGTCACGCGGTTCGTATCGGCGGAAGACAGCGTGACTTTTCCGGTGCAATCCGTTCCGTCTTCACGGGAAATCGTGTAGGGAAGCGTGATTGTCTGACCGATGAGAATATTGATTGTGTCCGTAGGAATGGTGATTCGATCGGGAATGTTGAGCACATGAACCGCCACCAGAGCGTGAATGCCTTTTGCCGTGGTGATGGTGATAACGGTATCGCCGGCGGCAACGGCCGTGACCGATCCGGATTCGCTTACGGTTGCGATTTCGGGATTTGCGCAGGCATAGGTTGCCCCTTCAACGGATTCATCGCCGACCTGATTCGGGAGCTGTCCGCTTTCGCCGACGCCCATGCGCAATTCGCCCAAATGCAAATCGCTGATTGTCAGAGTAACGTCGGCTTCCGCCGTTGCAACCTTTGCGGTAATCGTGCATTCGCCCGCTTTGAGTGCGGTGATAACGCCGTTTTCATCCACGGTTGCGATTTCGGATTCGGAAGAAGTGTATTCAACGGAATCCGCATAAGTATATTCGGGAAGCTGAATTTCCGCCTGTGCGGTTTCACCAACCGCAAGATGCGTTGCGGAAACGGTCATTTCGATGGTATCGGGCAGAGCGAGAACCGTGAAAGATACGCTTTCGGTCTTTTCGCCGAGCGTTGCGGTAACGGTGCAGTCGCCCTTGGAATTTGCGGTGACCGTGCCGTTTTCATTCACGGAAACGATATCCGAATTCGCAGAGAAGGAAACGTTGCCGTAGGTATACTGCGGGTATTGAATGCTCAGAACGATCGATTCGCCGACTTTAAGGCTGTTCTTGCTTGCAGTCAGCGTGAAATCATCTGCGGGTGTATAAACGCTTACGGGGCAGGCGGCACGCATGCTGCCTGCGGAAACGGTAATCACACAACTGCCCTGACCGACAGCCGTGACCAAACCGTTTTCATCAACCGTTGCAATATCTGTATTGTCCGACGAAAAGCCGATATCTTCGGTAATCGCATCGGCGTTGGTTACGATGATTTGCGCAGTGTCCGTGTTCCCCTTGCGCAGCGTAATCGATGCGGGGCTCAAAACGGGAGCGACTTCGGAAATATCATTGGAAGATTCATTGCCTTCGGAATCGGGCATGTCGCCTTCTGCGGATGCAACGGACGGCTCTGCCTGCTCGGCGGTGAATTCGGGAGCGGTAAGCTTATAGCCGTCGGAACTTGCGGATGTGGTGCGCAGATCGGAAACTTCGCTTTCGCTTATCGGGCGCAGAGCGTTTGCGACAATCCAGCCCTGTGCAATATCGCCGTCTACAACGAATGCGACTTCCAGCCAGTTTGCGCCGCTTCGGGAAATGCACGCCACAAATTCACCGGACGCAATCTCGCCCAGTGCAGGAGAATCGCTGCTTGCTTCGGAGTAAACCTTTGCGGATTTGAGAAGCTGCGCATAACCCTCCGTGAATTTCTCGGAATAAGAAGCATCGCGCAAGAAATCGATTTCAGGTGCGGTGTCGGACGGCTGCGAAGGCTCTTCGGTTTGAGGAACCTCGGAGTTTTCAAGAGCGGCCGTTTCCTCGGGCGACACAGTCTGAATAACTTCAGGCGTCTGCGTTGCATCAACTTGCAAAATCGTTGCTTCCACCGTGGGTGTCGGCGTGATTTCGGAAGTCTCCGCAACGGGAGTTTCCGTTACGAAAGTCTGCGTGGCTTCATCTGCCAGTGCGAGCGAAAGCTCGCCGATGCCGGAAGTGCAGAGCGTGCACAGGCATAGCACAAGGGCCAAACAACGCTTTATCTTGTTCATGATTTCCTCCTTGAAAGTGGTTGCCATGTCGAACATTATAAATCTTCACACTAACATTATATCATGCCTGCATTGCGATTGCAACATCCGAATTGTGCCTTTTGAAATGAAAATATAATATTTGCGTATGTCTTTTGAAACAATCGGATATAAAAAAGTCTGTTTTATAATCGGAATCACCGATACAAAATTCACCGCAAGCGGCCTTTGAAAGACCCAAGCGGTGAAATGCGTTTTTATTGTCGAGTGTTCGAGGCTTCGGAGTTGACTTCGTCCGCAGAACGATAAGTCGGAACAACCTGCATGAGCGTTTTGCGAACATCTTCGTTGTTTCCACCGGCGCAGGCGGCTTTCAGCAGATTCAGCTTTTCGCAAATTTCGTGCTTTTCAAGCGGCGTGTCCTTTTCGATGAAAATCAGGTTGTTGGCGGTTTTGCTCTGCTGTTCGGTTTTAACCAGCAATTCTTCGTAGAGCTTTTCGCCCGGGCGAAGACCGATTTCTTTGATTTCGATGTTCTCGGCGTTGTGCAGGCGTATCATCCTTTGCGCCAGCTCATAGATTTTAACGGGCTTTCCCATATCCAGAACAAACAGTTCGCCGTTTTTTGCCATTGCGCCCGATTCCAGCACCAGCATGGCCGCTTCCGAGATGGTTGTGAAATAGCGGGTGATGCGCTTGTCCGTCACGGTCACGGGACCGCCGTTTGCGATTTGTTTCTCAAACAGCGGAATCACCGAGCCTGCCGAGCCGAGAACGTTTCCGAAGCGCGTACAGCTGTATGTGCATTTTCCCCATGCGCTTGCCGATAAAACAATCATTTCGCACATTCGCTTTGTTGCGCCCATGACGTTTGTGGGGTTTACCGCCTTATCCGTCGAAATCATCATGAAACGCTTCGCTTCGAATTGTTCGCAGAGCTCAACGAGATTTACCGTTCCGAAAACGTTGTTCCGAACGGCTTCGATGCAATTTTTTTCCATTAAGGGAACGTGTTTGTGCGCAGCGGCGTTGATAACGATTTGCGGACGGTAACGGTCGAATACACGCATTAAAGCCTCTTTGTTTGTGATGGAGCAGATTTCTATATCGAGCTTGAATTTACGGTTCGCTCCGTAGGCGATTTCCAATTCCTGCTGAATGTCATAAGCGCCGTTTTCGTAAATATCGAGAATAACAATCTGCTTGGGTTCCATCCCGGCGAGCTGACGGCAAAGCTCCGAACCGATGGAACCGCCGCCGCCTGTAATCAGAATAACCTTGTCTTTGTAAAACGGACGGGATTCGTCGATGTTGAGATTGATCGGCTTTCTGAACAGCAATTCCTCGATTTCCGATGCGCATAAACGAGTATCGAGATTCGATAATCGCCGATCATGTGCTTTTGAACCGATACCATTCTTGAATTCGTGAACCTGATTCATCGGAAAACACCCGTTTCTTTTTGCTGCTGCGTAATAAATCCGAACCGATGAAGCTATTATATAAATAGGATGATTTTTTGTCAAGGTTAAGGCAAGGCGATGGTTTATTATGAAGCGGTTTTGTGATATAATGAATTGAAAAGAGGAACGGTAAGTGCGTCGCATTATGACGAAAAAGGAGAATGGTTATGAGCACAAATCCGAACATGGAGCTGATTATACAACTTCGCAAAGAACTGCATAACAATCCAGAAATGTCCATGCATGAAACGAAAACCAAACAAATTCTGATGCGGTTCATCAAAACGCATACGCAGTCGATAGAAATCGTTGACAGGGGCGCATGGTTTTATGCGGTAAAGAGAAGCGGAAAAGCGAATTCAACAATCGCATTTCGTGCGGATTACGATGCCGTTACCTGTGCGGACGGCTGCCCGAGGCATTTGTGCGGTCATGACGGACACAGCGCTATTTTAGCGGGATTCGCACTTTGGCTGGATAAAACCGAAACGGATAAGGATGTATTCCTGATTTTTCAACCGGGCGAGGAAAACGGAAAGGGTGCCGCAATCTGTTCGACACTTATAGAGGAAATGAATATCGATGCGATTTACGGATTCCACAATATTCCGGGCTACGATTGCGGAGAGATTCTTCTTCTGAAACACACGTTTGCCTGTGCATCAA
>CAVHAH010000020.1:0-16731 GCA_963633785.1 bacterium | reverse complement strand
ACCTGTCAAATGCGGAGGGCATCGGCATTCTGCAAAGTGCGCTGATGCAGCGCATGGATGCGGCTTCGCTCGATGAATTGCTCGGCAAATACGAGGATTACGCCTCCCTGTCGCCCGAGAAGAAGAAGGAAGCGCAGGAACTGCTCGTGAATGCCCTCATCGGCGAAATCAAGGATAGCCCCGTGGAGACCACGGCCCTGTTGGCGGAATGTGCGATTGGCGATATGATCAACCGCTTCCTTGAAATCATGAGCGATCCCGAATTCCTGATTGATTTGTTCGTCGGCGGCAATGCGGAGCAAATCGAAACGCTGATTCGGTCCAAGGCACTTACCGCGAAGGTCGCCTTCGAAGATTTGAAGGATGCGGCGTTTGCGGCGCTGAGCTTGAAATTCGGCAACCCGGGCGAACTGGACGGCGTGGGCAACCGCATTTCCACCACCGCCATTTCGGGCGTAGGTGCGGCGAATGTCGGCGTGGCGGGCAGTGCGGCCATTGCGGTGTTTGACAACGATACGCAGGCCATCATCGCCCAAAGGGAAACCTCCGTTGAAAACGACATCGTTTCGGGCGGTGCGGCGAAGATTCAGGCGAATGCCGCTCAGAAGGTGTACACCACCGCAACGGCGTCTGCGGCGAACAACGGTCTGCCCGTGAAAAACAAGAGCGGTTCGGGCAAACAGGGAACCACTGCGGGCATCGGCGCATCCTTCGCAATCAGCATTCTGAATGTGAATGCCGAAGCACAGTTGGGCGAAAAACGATCCCTTCAGGCGGACAGCCTTTCGGTTATCGGCGAAATTCAAAACGACATCGATACCATTGCCGTGGCAGGTCAGGATCCCATCGGCCGTCAGCCCGTGGTGCAGGAAACGGTGCCGACACTGTTTGACGATCCGAATTCCTCAGTCAGCAAGGCGAACAACACTACCACAAAGGATATCGCCGTGGATGCCGCCGTTGCGGTGAATCTGATTACCAATGCGCTGAAGGCGCAGGTTTCGGAAAATACGAAGCTGAATATCCTCGGCGGAAATTCCATTCAAACAGACAATATAATAGGGAAGCATTCAAACGGCTCCGACATTTACGAAACCGTGAGCCTGTATGTGCGCGCGAATGAGCGTGGACAGACCTACACCGCATCTTCCGGATTCGCAAGCGGCAATAAAGCGGCGGTGGGCGGAAGCATTGCGGTGAATCTCGCAAGCTCCGATGTGAAAGCCGTTCTCAACGGCAAAGGCACGGTGAACGGCAAAATCGGCGTTCAGGCCAAGACATTCAACGAAGATGAATCCGAAGCGCTGGCAATGGTCACGGGCGCAAGCCTGGATCGGTATCTGCAAAAGATTCGCGATTTGAACACGCTCGTCAACTTCACCGATGCCCCGTCCACGGGCGGCGTGAATTCGAAAATCATGAACAAGCTCAACGGATTCGTGAATCCGTATGTTGCGAGCGGAACAAGCAGCATCAGCGGATTGCCGTTGATGTCGATGCTGCTGGCGAAACTGCCCATGAGCATGCCGAGCTCGACCACGGGCGGCGCATCCGCCGAAACGGCAATCCAGGATTCAAAAGCACAGCCGCCCAAAACCCCGTCAGGCTCGAGAATCAACCTTGCGGCGGCCATCGGCGTGAATATCACGGAGCACGCTTCCGTTGCCGAACTGAACGGTGAATTCTCGGCAGAAGCCGCGAATGTGGAAGCCGAAAACCGCGCGAACTTCAAAACCAACGGTTCGGGCGCAACCGTAACCCTGCCTTCGGACGTGAATACCAACAACATTTCCGCAGGCGTTGCGGTTTCCGTAAACGGCAATACCGCCATAGCGAATCTGGGCGGCATGCTCGATGCCGATGGTGATGTGAATGTCGTTTCCGAACTCACCCAGAATCAGGACGGCAAATACAAAGGCCTGCTGGCGGCGCAGTCCGTGGCGGGTTCCATCGGCGGCAAGTCGGGCAATGTCGGATTTGCGGGTGCGGTGTCGGTGGTGGTCGCTCAGGCAAAGGCCACGGCGCAGATTCTGAAAAACGCCGAGATTTACGGGCAGAAGATTACCGTGGATGCGAGCGACAAGAGCAAACTGGCGATTCGCGCGGGCGGACTCACCGTCGCAGGTCAGAAAGTGGGCGTGGGTGCGGCATTGGCGCTGATTTACGCCGAAAACGAATTGAATGCGCTGGTGGGCGATAAGGCGAAAATCGAAGCGGATGCGCTGAATGTTCAGGCAAGAAAGATTGCCGTTACCTCGGACGACTATAAATTCCCCTTCGATTTAAGCTATCTTTTCACCGTGGATGTCTCCGATGAGAATCCGCAGAACAAGGGCATTCTCAACCTGAATCTCACGGGCGAAAACAAGAGCATCGAAGTGAATTTCGATACGGACAATCTGCTCGATGCGCTGGATACGCTCAACTATCTCGCCTCCGTGAACTACTATATCGAAGCCATCGGCGGTTCGATTGCCGAAGGCATGCAGGCCACAGGTTCGTTTGCCGGCTCGTTTGCAATGCTGTATGCCAAGGGAATCACAAACGCCGCAATCGGCGATGACGTGCGCATTCACCTTAACGGCGATTTGAATGTGAATGCCGAATCCGAAACGAACACGCGCGTAATCGGCGGCGCAATCTCCGCATCGCGCGGAACGGGCATCGGCGTGAATGTGGCGGGCATCGATGATCGTGACGTCATTACCGCAACGCTGGGCGGCTATGAAAACGCCGTTCAGAGCGAAGGCACGGAATGGAATGTCGATGCGCAGAATATCGGCGTTTGCGCAAAAGCGAAGAGCAATGTGCTTTCCGTGACCGTTGCGGCGGCGATTTCCAACGGGCAGAAGGGCTCGGCCATCGGCGGCGTGATTGACACGATTGTCACGGGCAGCAAGGTGCAGTCGGGCATCGGAAGCGGCATTCGCGTGAATGCGAAGCAGAATGTGAATGTATCGGCGGAGAACCTTTCGGAACTGATTCCCGTTTCCGCCGACATCGCAGGCACAACGGGCCTCGCTTCGGCATTGGGCGGAACGTTCAGCGTAATCGTTTCCTCCAATCAAACGGCGGCGGGCATCGGCGAAAACAGCATCGTCACGGCGGCAAAGGACATTCTCGTGAATGCCCGAAGCGAAGAAAAGTTGATAAATGTGCTGGCGTCGGTTTCGGGCTCCACGGGCGGAACGGGTGCGGCAGGCACCATCGGCGTGGTCGTGAGCGAATCCGATACGCTCGCACAGGTTGACGCAGACAGCAAACTCACCTCCCAAAACGGCAAAATCGAAATTCTGGCAAACGGTGATGTTCGCCAGATTAACGTAACTGCGGCGGCGGCAGGCTCAACCAACGGAGCGGCCGGCGGTGCGGCGGTGGAAGCAGACGTATTCAACCGCAAGGTGCGCACGCTGATTGGCGCAAATGCCAAACTGATTGCCGAAAAGGTGGCATCGGGCAAGAACGTTGTGGTGATTGCGCAGGGCGAAGATCAAACCGTTCTGGTAACCTTCGCAGCGGCGGGTTCGTCCACCACGGCTTTAACGGGCACGATTGCAACCGTGGTCGGTTCGAGCGAAGTGAGCACAACGGTGAAAGACAACGCATTGCTTGAAGCGGGCGATACCGTTGTGATTTATGCGGATTTGAAAACGGGGCTGTATGATGCCGCAGGCGGAATCAGCGCATCGGCGAATGCGGCAATGGATGCCGCCATCAACACGATGGTCGTGAAGAATCGGGTAATCACCGATATCGGCAATTCGGTTCAGATGATTGCCCGTGCGGCTTTGGTGGAACAAAACGGAAATTCGCAGGCGGGTTATCGCACGCCCTCCCGTGAGAATCGCAGAAGAGGCGTTTTAATCGGCGCACACGGAAACACGAAACTGCTGCTGGCATCCGCAAGCGTGGGTGCGTCCTCCAATACGGCCATCACGGGCGTTGTGAATACGCTGGTTGTTTCCAATCATGTGAAAGCCACGGTGGGCGACGGCGCAACAATCGTTGCGGGCTTTGACGGCGAAGAGGGCGAACAAACGGGCGGCGATGCCGAAGCGTGTGTTGAAGCCGACGACGAATCAGACCTATACAACTTTGCCGGCGGCCTTGCGGCTGCGGGTACCACCGGCGTGGGCGCAACGGTCGTTACCATGGTTTACGAGAAAGACGTTTGCGCATCGGTGGGCAAGGGCGGATTCATTCGGGCAAGCGGCAATGTGAATGTGAATGCCGATTCCGATGACGATGTGTATCTCGTGGCAATCACATTCGGCATCGGCGGAACGGCGGGCGTGTCTGCGGGCGTGAATGCGCAGGTATTCATGAACGATGTGCGCGCCGAACTGGGCGGAGAAGTCAAGGCCGGGGGCGATATTCGGGTTGAATCGCTGAGCGGCACGCTTCTGGTGAATGCCGGTGCATGTTTCGCCGCATCGGGAACGGCGGGCGTAGCGCCTGTGGCGGTCGTGACCTATTTCAAGGGCAACACCGATGCCGCTCTGGGTGCGGATGCCGATTTGAAGGCCGACGGAAAAGTGAATCTGTCGGCGGATTCAAAGGAAACGGTTACCGTGGACGTGCTCGGCGCAACGGCGAGCGGAACGGCCTCCGTCTCCGGCGCAATCTCCGTTCTGGTAAGCAAAAACAACACCCGTGCGCTGGCGCAGTCGGGCGCGAAAATCAAGGGCAGCTCCGTTTGCGTGAATGCGCTGGATGATTACCGCCTTGTGGGTGCGGCGGCAACGGTTGCGGGTTCGGGCGTTGCGGGCGTTGCGGTCACGGCCGTGATTGCCGTGATGAAGAACACCGTGAGCGCAGGCGTGGGCAACGGTGAAGTTGCGCAGGACGCAGGCAAAATCGAAACCGCATCGGGCGATGTGGAAATCTCTGCGCAGGCGAAGCGCGATATCATCGAAGTTGTGAATGCCGTTTCGGGCGGCACGGTGGGCGTGTCCGTTCCGATTATGGTGCTGGTGTCCGGCGGCAAGCTCCCGCAGGATGTGCGCCAGGCGCTGGATAATAAAGAAGAAACGGAATCGGGCGAAACGATTCACGCCTTCGATGCCGACGGATTCGTGAAGGAAGCATCGGGCGCATCCGATGTCACGAAAGCAACCATCGCTTCGGAAATGGAATCGCTGAACGGCGATTTGGCGGGCGACGGTCAGTCGGCAGGGGAAACGCAAATCGGTTCGAAGACCGATGACAAAATCAGCTACGATGCCTCGTCGGATTATCGCAGCGATGATTTCGACAACAAGGATTACACCGACTACACCGCAGGCGACGACGGCAAGGAAACGGATGCCCAGGGCGCTCAGCGCGGTGAAAACGAAACCTTCGAATCGAATAAGGAGGGCGATCTTGCCAAGACCGGCGCAATCGGCCCCAAAGTGCCCGAAAGCACGGCATCGCAGGATACGATTTCGGCATTCATCGGCAAGAATGTCAAAGTCGAATCCGCAGGCAATATCGAAGTTTCGGCAGACAGCCTGACCAATGCCGACATCATCACGCTGTCGATAAACGGCGGCGTTGTGGGCGTGGGTGTGGGCCTTACGGGCGCAGTGCTGTTCAGCAATGTCGAAGCGCGCGTGGATGACGGCGCAAAGCTCAGCGCAATCGGCAATATCGATTTGATTGCCAAATCCCGCTCCGTGAACGTTTCCGATGAAACCGAACGCAATAGGGAACTGTCGAAGCTGATTTCCTCCGCAAACGGCGAAGAAAACGAAGACGACATCGACCACGGAACAAGCGAAGACAGCGATACGGAAACCTCCTTCGATATCACCCAACGCAGCATTCGCGTATTCACCGTAAGTGCGGGCGGCGGCGTGGTTTCCGTGCAGGTCGCATCGGCGGTTCTGTATCTGGAAAACACCACCCGTGCAATCATGTCGGGCAACGTGCTCAAGGCGCAAAGCCTGAATGTGGGCGCAATCAGCGAATACCCGAACACCCTTGCGGTCAGCGTGGGTGCGGGCGGCGGCGTGGCGTCCGTGGGCGGTTCCGTTGCGGTGGTTGCGAATGTGGGCAGAATGGAAGCCGCCATCAACGGCAATGCCGACATTCGAAATGTGGGCGCAATCGGCGTTTGGGCAAAGCCGAATACCGATGCAACCGCAATCGCAGGTGCGGCAGGCGGCGGCGTTGTGAGCGTGAATGCCGCAATCGCCGTAACAATCAACCGCATGGTTTCCGATGCCTATATCGGAAAGGGCGTAACCACGGATGCCAACCTGAAGGCGCTTTCCCTGAATACCGAATCCCAAACCACCGCAAAATCGAGACTGGCGGCGGTGAGCCTCGGCGCAGTGGCCGAGAGCATCAGCGGCGCAGTGGCGATTGTCGAGCCGACCATTCGCACATTCATCGGTTCGGCGAATAAGGACATCTATAAGCAGGCGGGCAAGATTGTTTCCGAAAATGCGGCAATCGCAATCAACGCAAACATCACATCCAATGCCTCCGCAAAGGTGATTTCCGTTTCGGGCGGCGCACTGGCGGAAGGCGGCAATGTGCTGGTTGTTATGAACAATACCTCCGCCACCACGGGAATTCTCGGCAAGGATATAACGGCAAAGACCGTTTCCGTCAGCGGACGGATGAATGCCGAGGCGAATGCACTGCTGGGCACGGGCACGGCGGGCGCAATCGCAGTGGGCGTGAATGTAAGCTATGTCGGGCTGAATGCCAAAAACGATGTTTGCATCGATACCACGGGCGCAACGGTAAAGGCGCAAACCGTGAATGTGAATGCGGGCAGCATCGACAATCGCAGTATCGCATCGGCAAAGGCAACCACGCTGGCAGGTTCCGTTGGCGCAGTGGCTGCGGGAATCAACACCGCAATCGCCGACAACGCATCGCAAAACCTGGCGCGCATCCTCGGAAACGGCACGATTGAAGCCGACGAGGCCCTGAATGTGCTGGCATTCGGCACGGCCACGGCAGAAGCGAAGGTCATCGGCGTGATTAAGGCGAAATCGGCCTCCGTTGCGGCATCCTTTGCCATCGCACTGCTTCGAAGCCGTCAGAAGGCGGAAACGAAAGTTGAAAACCTGAATGCGAAAGCGCTCAGAGTGGAATCGCATTTCAACATCACCTATAAGGACAATAAAGACGTTACCGCCGATGCGGATAAGGACAACGCAAAGGCCGCACTGAAAACCGGCACGGGCGCAATGGCGAATGTAATGGCGAATGTCGCCGTTGCGTACGGCAGAAGCGCATCCCTTGCGAAGGCATCGGCGAAGAACATGACCGTGAGCGGCGATGTGACCGTGCGAAGCCTCGGCTATGCCGGAACGCTTGCCGAGATTTCCAACCGCACCAAGGGCGGCTCGCTGTTGACGCCTCCCGCATTCACCGCAGGGGCGATGCTCGGTCTGGCGTTCGGTCAAAGTGAATTCGGCGCCGAACTGAATGTTCCCGAGGGCGGAAACGTGAATGCGGTTGACGATACCGACAATGCGGTTGAAAGTATCGTGAATGTAATCACGAACGCACAAACCCGCGCGAAGGCAGAGGTCACGCCGTCCGCAGGCGGCATTTCCGCAGAAGGTGCGGGCGTGCGAATCAATCTGGCAACGGCGGTTGCGAAGGCCGAACAGTTTGCAACCGTTTCGGGCGCGGGCACGCTGAATGCGAAGAGCGTGAATGTTTTCGCAAACGGCACCTCTTACGCCGAAGCACTCACCAATGCGCCGCAGTTTGCAATCTCGGCGGTGAATGTGGGCGCAAACGTGATTGTTGCCAAACTTTCCACCAATCAAACGGCGCAGATTCGGGACATCACGGTGAATGCGCCGCAGGTGAATGTAATCAGCGAACTCAACGGCGGCCGCAGCGAAACCGCAACGGCGAAGTTGGGCAATATGAGCCTCAGCGAACGCCTGAACGATTCGGACGGCAATTCGCCCTCCGTGAAACTGAATCTTACGGATGCGCAGGTGAATGTCGCCATCGCCCTTTCAAACGGACGCGGCGCAGCGAACCTGAACGGCGCAACGATTCAAAATTTCGACCGCCTGATTCTCAAATCCACGGGCGTTTCCGCGGCGAACGCAACCACGCAGGCGGCAACGCTGAGCGCCAATCTCTTAGGCGTCGGCGTGAATGTTCTGGTGGCACGGGCGAACGGCGGCTTTGATGCCGAAGCGAAGGATTCGATGATCACGGGCAAAACCGTGGATATCGACAGCGCCTATACCGCCAAAGCCGATGCGAAGGGCGCAGTGTCCTACGGCGGCATCGGCGTGGAACTGAGCGCACTGAAGATTAAAACGAACGTGGCCGTGGCACGCACGGGCGTGAATTCAACCGTGGGTCTGAACGGCACGGGCACCGCCCAAATCACGGGCGCACTCACGGCAGATGCCAACGGCACGGCAGATGCGGCGGCGTCCTTCCCGATTGCAACCGTTTCGGCGGCGGCAACGGATATTGCCGTGAATGTGGTGGTTGCCGATGTGGGTGGCATTCAGAATGTGTTCGCCAAAGGCAAAACAATCAGCGCAGACAGCGTAACTTTAACCAACAATTTCAACCGCAATGATGCGCATCGGGCGAAGGCAACCGTCGGCAACACCAAGGGCGGAGCCGCCAAACTGAATATCGCCGTAAGTCAGGTGAATTCCAACACGGCGCTGGCGGAAATCACCGCAAACGTGCATTCCGAATTCGCCGCAGACGGAACCATTCAAAACAAGCTGGGCGTTTACACCAATGCGTGCAGCACGGCGACCGCATCCGTAGACAGCGCTTTGGTAAGTGCGGCGCTGGTGAGCGGCGTTGCGAACGTCACCAAGGCCGATGCAAACGGCACGTTCACGGCGAAAATCGGCGCCGGCGATGTCAATGCCGCCGAAGCGGAGGTTATCGCCAACGTAACGGTGAATGCCGATGCATCCGCGCAACAGCCGAACGTATCCGTTTCCGAAAAGAGCGCAAAGCTCAACGCCGCCAACGCAAGAGCCGCAGGAAAGGTGAATGCGCTGGCAGAAGGCGGCGGAAATCTGAATCTGGGCACAACGGGCAATCTGAAAGTGAATGCCGTTACGATCGCACTGGCCGATGCCGCCATCAAAGGCGCAGAATTGACCGCAAGCCAAATCACCGCCGCCGCAAGCGATGTGGATGCGAGCGTGGATGTATGTCAAACGGCGGGCGTGAATAACAAGAATATCACCGCCCTGAATGCGGAAATTCTCTCCCGCCTCAACAACGGCAGCAATCAGGGCGCAACCGCAACGGTCGGTGCGAACAGCGCAGGCTCGGGAGTGACCCTCAATGTGGCATCTCAACAGATTAACACGGCGGATGCGGCAATCAACGCCAAGTCCGAAGCGATTTTCAAGAGCGCACAAAGCACGATTACCGCTTCGCTGAATGTATTGAACGAGGCGAAATCCTATGCGCTGGCGCAAATCGGCGACAAGCTGGTAGAGGCGAATGCGGCCACTGCGGCAATCACACAGGTGAATGCCTCGGCAGGCGGCACCTTCCGCGCGGAACTGACGGCATCGGATGAAAACAAAACCGTGAATGCCGCAAAAGTGAACGTGAAGAACACCTATACCTCCGAAGCAATCGCCACGGGCGGCGCACCGAAGGTGAGCATCAGCGCCGTTGAAGGCAAGGTGAATCTCGCCAACGCAACCGCATCCACCAAGTCCGATGCCGCCGTTTCGGGCAAGGGCACCGTGAACGGCACGAACGGCGTGGATGTCGCCAACAACGGAACGGTATCTGCAACGGCCACCGTGAAGGGAACGGAAGTCGCCGTTCAAGGCGCACAGGTGGCAATCAACTCGGCAGCGGCAAAAGTGAATGCCGTGCAGCAGTCCTATGTGGAACGGGCAAAGGTAACGGGCAAATACCTGAAGGTTACCTCCGATTTCAATAAGGATTCGTCCAAGACGGCGGCGAAGGCGACCGTCGGTTCAAACAGCGGCGCAGAGATTCGGATTCTGGGAACAAACGCATCGAGCGCAGCCGCAACCGCCTCCGCAAAGGTTCGGGCATTCCTGAACGGCGCAAGCGTGGATTTGGGCGAAACGGGCGATATCGACATCAATGTCAATGCAAAATCCGATGCCGATGCCGATATCCTCATGCCGAAAGCAACCGTGAGTGCGCTGAATGTAACGCTCATCAACACCTCCGCCGATGCCGCAGGCACCTTCGAAAGCGGTATCTACACTTCCTATTTCGATGCAAACGATAAGGAAGATGCCGCCGTTAAGGGAAGCATTCAGGCGAGGAACATCAACGTTATCACCGATTACACCGCAACCGCCACGGCGAAGGTTGCTCCCGTGGGTTCGGCATTCGCCCTTGCGGAAAAGAAGTACAACGACGTTTCCACCAACACCACCGCCTCCGCCCTTGCGCAAATCAAGGGCAGCGGAAACGTGAATGCCGCATCCCTGATTGTAAAGACCAACGGTTCGGCAACCTCCACCGCAACGGGCAACACCGCAAACTTCAATAACGCCGTAAGCGCCGTTGCCGTGAATGTCGCCTACAACCGCGCGAAGGCGAATACCGACGTTTCGCAAATTGCGAAAATCAATAATTCAGGAACGATTGTCGTTTCGGGCGACATCGACATTACCGCCCTGCTGAATTCGTCCAAGGCCCGCGCAATCACGGGCGCATCCGCAGGCACGTCTTCCGACAAGGTTTCGCTCACGGTGCTTTCAAACGATTCCAACGAAGCCGTTTCCGATACGGGCGCAACGGTCAAGGCCGTTGTGAACGGAAGCAACACGGGCGTGATTCGAGCGAAAAACCTGAATGTTCTCGCAAACAGCGCGGCGGCAACCTCCACTGCACAAGCCCGCACCCACTATGGTCTGAGCGTCGGCGTGGCCACGAAGGGCAACCTGAAAGCCACGGCGAACACCTCCGAAACCATCGAAGCGCGCGTTGAATCCACCAATGTGGAAGTTGAAGGCGATGTGAAGATTCAGGCCAAGGGCAAAGCCGTTTCCGATGCCTGCGGTTATGCGCCGGGCAGTATCTCCGCTGTGGGGAAATCGCAATCGTCCATTGCGGCGGGCGTGGGCAAAGCAAACGGAAATCAGAAGGTCGGCGCCGTAATCGGAAAGAATGCGAATATTCTCGCAGGCGGAACGGTGAAAGCCTATGCCGAAAACAAAGGCTCGGCCCGCTCGGATTTCGAGAAGAAGAACAGCTATTCGCTGGCTTCCGTTGATATTTCCGAGATTCCGACCGTCAGCTATTACACCACCTTTGCGGAAGTGGGCGAGAATGCAGCGGTTCACGCAAACAATATCTCGATTACCACCTGCGATTTCACCCAAGCGCACTCCTCAATCGATTCCAAGAGCGTGAATCTGGCCATGAGCTCGTACTATATGTACGGCAACAATGCGATTACCGCCGTGAATACCGTTGAGGTCAAGAACGGCGCAAATCTGTTTGCGGTGAACGACCTGACCCTTCAGACCAACGCCAACGCCGATATGTACGCCAAGACGCACGCCAATTCCAAGGGCGGATTCAAGAACGAAGGCGAACTGAAGGCGAAGAACACGCTCACACGCACCGCCTCGGTCACCATCGGTGCGGCACAGCTCGAAGCCGATTACGGAACGATGAATATCGTGGCGAATGCCGGCGCAGAAGATTACATCTATACCTACGCCAAAATCGACAGCACGGGCTTCGTTGCGCTCGGTCAGGCGAACAGCGATGCCGTGATTGCCGACAATGTAACCGTGAATGTGAAGCGCGGCGCCAAGCTGAAGAACACATTCGGCAGAATCAACATTCACAGCAAAGCCGAACTGGGCGATGAGGTTTACGCCTATGCCTACGTCTACAATTCGGGCGTCGGCAATCACCCCGAAGCCGAAGCCGAGCAGAAGCTGAATCTGACTTCGAAGGTGAATATCGGCGGAGACGCTTCGGGTTCGGGCATTGCGCAGATTATCGGCCGCTATGTGGATATCAGCGCCGATTCGGGCGCACTGCGCATCAAGAGCGACACCTATTCCCGTGCAAAGGGTCTGGGCGTGGATGTTTGCGCAAAGTCCTATCTGACCGCCGATTTGGTGAATGAAACGAATGTGGATCATGCGCAGATTATCGGTTACGATTGGATTGACGTGCTGGCGGACGCAAGAGTTACCCGCAGCGGCAAATACTACAACCTTTCCACCGAATCCTATGCATTCGCACAGGGCATCGGCCATGCGGAGAGCCAGTCGCACATGAGCGGCTCGAGCAAAACGGCGGTGAATATCGGCGGCAATGCGGATTTAATCGGCGCCGTGGTTACCGTTTCCCGCAATGAATTCGACGGACGTGTGGAACACTATCCCCACGGCAAGCGCACGGGCATCGCTTCGAAGGATACCAACGACGGCAAGAACAAATTCGATACCGCCGATGACGACAGCGCAACCACAATCAACAGCGGCGCGCGCTTCCATATCGGCGACGGCGTTGCGGGCATCGCAATCGACATTTCAACGCTCGCAAACGGCACCGTGAAGGTTCGCGCGGTCGGTCTGCCCAACGAGGATATCAACGGCTATATCGGCGTGAATGCCGAATCCGTGGTTTTCAAAAAGACTCTGAGCAACAACCGAAACGGCAAGCTCTATATCTACGGAACGGACACTCTGCCAAGCGGCATGATTGTTTACGATCAGAAATTCCTGCGCGAGGTCAGCATCACCAACCGCACGAATTTGAATTTGGAAATCAACGGCGTAACGCTTGAAAACCTGAACTACGCCGCCCCCGGCGTGTATCTGAACGGCAATCAAACGTCCCACACAATCACGAGCTGTGATTACACAACGCCGCCGGTGACCGTTGAAAACCGCAAACAGGGCAATGTGAGCGTGAACGGCCTGATTTCCGCCGCAAACAGCGATGTAACGTTTGCGTGGACGGGCGAAACCAACGGCAGCCTCTTTGCCAAGAAGGTGGCGCTGTCTTCGGGCCTGATTTGCCAAACCACGCAGGAAATTCCGACCATTTCCACGATTTTCGCCAAGAATCTCACGGTGAAGAACGCCAAGGATATCGGAAGCGTCAGCGAAGATATGGAAGCGTTCATATTCGGCGGCAACGTGTATATGGAGGCCACGGGCTCCGTTCACGCGCGCCTGACGCCTGCGGGAATCGAGATTGTCGAAACGCTTTCGGATTGCGAACAGAAGCATTCGGGCGAACAGCGCACGCTGAATCTGAATCAAATCAGCGGAACAGTCGAAACCGAATTGAAGCTGGCGGAAGCAATCACGCTTTATCAAATCAAGGGTTCGGGCGTGGTTCTGCTGCCCGTTCCCGGAAGCACGGATTTCATCAATACCCGCGTTTCGCTGGCGGAGAATTTCACGCTGAATAAACAGGTTATGGACAAATACCTGAGCGGCGAGGAAGCCGACGGCACCCGTACCTACGAACTGCCCAACGGAAGCCGAATCGTAACCGATAAGAACTGCAAGGTTCTGTATGTTACCGAAACGGTTAACGGCACGGAAGTGTTCGTGGATTTGAGCGAATACAGCTTCGACGGCGCAACGCTGAAGCTGGCGGAAGGCGTATCGCTGAATGTCACCAACGGCATCATGACGCTCACCGCCCGTGAAATCGAGCAGGACGGCACATCGAAGGGCGAAACCATCGTTCAAACCACTGCGGAAGTCAGCCTCGGCGGCATTTCCGCAAGCTGGATTCGCAAGATGATTGCCGACGGACAATTCCGCATTCTCTATGAAACGCGCGAATTGGCGGGTCAAATCGAAGAAACGGGCGCAGACGGCGCTGTCCAAACCTTCGATTCCTACACCATCACGGAGCACGTGGTCACCGAATTGGAGCAGATGAATACCTCGGGCGATAAGACCTACTATTGGCTCAAGGGATTCAACCCGACATCGAGTGCGGCGTCATGGTCAACCGCAATGAATTCGGATGCGGTATACTATCTGGTAATCGACAGCGCATCGGACACGCTTTCGGTGTATTCCGCAGAGAAGATTGCGCAGAAGGAAGCCGATATCCAAAGCAGTAAACTGATTGATTCGAACGTGCCGGGGCGTTATATTGAATTCGCAAGAATCGCTGTGCGGCTAAGCGGCAGGGAATTCGATAGTAATCTGAATTCTTACCAAAACGGCACAACCGAATTCCTGTCCTCCGAACCGGTGCGGCTCACCGTGAACAATGTTTTCGGAATCGAAGGCATCAACATGGTCTACAATTCCGGCGATAAAACCTGGAGCATCACCAACGCAAACACCTCCACGGCCGTGACGGTTGTTGTTGATGCGGCCACGGGAATCAACCGAATCACGGCGGTTGAAGATTCTTCGGTGCTCGGCGGTGCGAACGTGAGCAACTTCTACTTCTCCTATAAGGTATCCGAACAGGATGTGAAAACAAAAGTCAACTACCACTGTTTCAACATAAACGAGGATACGACGTGGAGTTATAAAGGCGTGGCGCAAGTCGAAGTTACGCTCAAGCAGTACACGCTGGATACATTCGAAAGCCTCTATGCGGACGATGCAACCAATCAGAAGGTTTCCCTGAATCTCTCGCAGGCGTTCGATGAAAGCGAAGAGGAGCTGAAGGATCAGGAAGGCAACAACATCTATATCGAAGTGGATTCCGTGGACGCAAACGGCCAACCGACCACCGAAACGGTGAAGGCCACGGGCATCGTGCGCACCCCCGTTACGAAAGCGGACGGTTCCGCCGTGTACAATATCACGTTCGCCGATATGGATGCCGACGACAAGGAAGCCGAACCCGTTTTGAATATCAGCACGGAAACGCAGTCGCTGGATGTGAATCTGCGGGAAACCACCCTGCCGAATTCAACGCAGAAGGGCTATCGAATCAACAACGGTTTGTACGCCTATAACGGCGGCAAGCCCGTGGTGCGCATCATTTCGGGAAACTATGCCGCGGATTACGACGGAACGAAGTTTGATTCGAATTTCATCACCATCAAGAATGTGGCGGTGGCCGAATCGGCGAATTTCGAACTGACGATGAAGCAGGGCGCGCAGGTTCGCCTGGAAAAGGTGACCGATGATGTGGCCCGCACGGTATTGGCCTACGGCACGAATGCCGAAACCCTGAAGAAGGCGTACTATTATAAGACCGCCGCGGGCTGGGCGTTGGCGAATGTGAATACCGCCGAAACCATTACCGATTCAAAGGTCACGTCCGTGCTCGGCGAAGGAAACACCGCACAGGTTCTGACCGTTTCCAACGGATCCACGCCGCTGGTATCCATTCTGGAGAATCAGAACGGAAGCCGCTATTGGATTCGCTACGGCGCGAGTGCGAATGTGGTGGTCGGCTCGGACGGCTCGGTGAATGTCATCGGCACACCGACCACGAAACAGCATGTTTGCCGCACGCCCGCCAATATCTACAAGCTCGGTGCGGCAGAGGGCAAAGAAGTGCGCATTCACCTCGAAGGCGCAAACAGCACGCTTGTGCAAACGGGCAGCGGCATCAAGGCGAATCTGGCGAAGATTTACTCCGAGAATTCAACCCTCGGCGAAACCGATCGCCCGATTACGATTGCGCCGTATACCGAAGGCGAAAAGGCGCAGCTGGTGTTCATGGGCATTTCGGGCGAAGAAACGCTCAGCTCCGAAAGCTATGTGAGCGTTCAGGGCAACGGCATCATCAAGAGCACAACGATTAACGGCGGCAAGCTGATTTATTCCGCCACGGGCAATGTCGATTTCGAGGAAATCAAACTGACCAACGGCGCAGTGCTCGATTTGAATGCCCTCGGCAATGTCACGGGCAAACTGCTCAAGGCGTATATTTCAACCGAAGCAGGCGGATTCGGCGACACTGCGGCGAAAATCCAAGCCGCAGGCACGATTCAAATCACCACCGCGGATTTCGATGATTGCTCCTCGAATCTCACCGCAGGCGGCAATATCACGCTCGGCACGCTGAATGTGCAGGACGGCGATGCCAAGGACGGCGAATCCCTGACCCTGACAAGCACCAACGGCGCAATCACCGTTACGGGCGCCGCCGCAATCAAATCCATCGCCGATATGAAGGCGAAGAACGACATCGCATTCAACACGCTGAATGCAAACGGTGCGGCGATTACCGCCCAGAGCACCGCGGGCGGCATCAAGGTCGGCAATCAGGCGGAACTGACGAAGACCATCGCCAAACTGACCGCTTCCGAGAATATCGAATTCGGCAGTACGCTGAATGCACAAAGCAGCACCCTGATCGCCGAAAGCGAAAACGGAAGCATCAAGGCGGCAGGCGCAACCACCCTGACCGAAACCGACACGAACCTGACCGCCAACAACGAAATCGCCCTGAATGCCACCCTAACCACGAACAAGGGCAGTCTCACGGCAAAGAGCGAAAACGGTGGAATCAAGGTAGAAGGCGCAACCACCCTGACCGAAACCGACACGAACCTGACCGCCAACGGCGAAATCGCTCTGAACGACACCCTGACCACGAACAAGGGCAGTCTCACGGCAAAGAGTGAAAACAGCGGAATCAAGGTAACAGGCGCAACCACCCTGACCGAAACCGCCACGAACCTGACCGCCAACAACGAAATCGCCCTGAATGCCACCCTAACCACCAACAAAGGCAGTCTCACGGCAAAGAGTGAAAACAGCGGAATCAAGGTAGAAGGCGCAACCACCCTGACCGAAACCGACACGAACCTGACCG